>JAQUKI010000063.1 GCA_028719225.1 Fidelibacterota bacterium
ACGGAGTTTTTTAAAAATGAGGAAAAGAACCAGACACCAGAAGATTTCATACAGAATGGCGCCGCCGTAATTATGCATCCATCTTTCACCGACGCCTTCATACGATTTTGTGGCAAAACCGATAGGAGTGATGACCAGAATAATCAGGATCGTCAGGAAATATTTTAAATTCAGTTTCCTCATACGTTTTTCTCTCGTGTTTTTTTAGGTAATTTTGAGGTAACGACGATGAATTCACCGGAATTTTCAGAAAGCGGATTGCCTTGAAAATCACCCAGAATCGTTTGAAGCGTCAATCCGGAGCGTGCAATCAGGTGTTCCAGTTCATATCGAAAGAAATACCGCATTTGAAATTCCCATTTGCTTGAGAAATTTCTTCCGTCTTCTTCCCAGTCGAATTGCATCAGCGAGTTGGTCGTCTGGTTGATCTGATCGGGACACATAGATATTATTCGCTTGAATTTCCGACCGGTTCTATCGACTCCTTCAAAGTCGATGACAGAGTCGATTCCCTCGATCAACATTTTCAGATTCGGTACAAAAACGTCAAAGATGAATGTTCCGTCGTCTGTCAGATGAGTATAAATATTGTTCAATGTCATTAGTTGGTCGTCAATTGTCATCAGGTGAGAGAACATCCTGAATGGCGCAATAATCAGGTCGAACTTCCGGTTAAAATGAAAATTGACTGCATTCTGGACAGAAACACGGTGATAATCCATTGGATTGATTTTTTCTTTCAATCGTGCGATCATCGCCGGGCTCAGATCGAAGCCGTAAATGTCGGTTCCTTTTTCTAACGCGGCGCAGAATATTCTTCCGGTGCCGACACCAATTTCCAGCACGGCTCCACGTACTTTTTGAATTTCATGTAAATAGAAATCACGGTCGATTTGCGTCCGGATCGAATCATATACCGCATCGTAAAATCGGGCAATAATTTCAGGATAGACATCGGAATTTACTGGAGGAGTCATCAATGCCACCGTTATCGTGTAAGAAGGTTACTGAAACAAATCGCAAGAATCCGCTGTATAGAAAAGCCGGAAGTAATGCCATATTTATCGTTACTTTTTATTTTCAGGGAATGGTTCATATTCGCTTTGAGCGAGAGACGGGACTCGAACCCGCGACAACCACGTTGGCAACGTGGGGCTCTACCACCTGAGCTACTCTCGCATTCTAAAAGAACGGCACAAATTTAAACGCTTCAATGAGTTTATGCAAACATTTTTGTCCAACCTGAAATAACTTCTTTTATTGCCAGATTTCATAGGAACGACTAATTTCCATACATGGATTTAGTTAACAAATATTGTATCATCGTTCCGACCTATCAATCTTCCGAAACATTGTTACCTTTAATTTACCGGATAAGAAATGTCACTCCAGAAATTCCGTTGATCATTGTTGATGACGGTTCGACCGATGATTCTGAAAAAGTCTTCAATCAAATTAATGATGTCACAATCGTTCGTCATCCAGTAAATAGGGGGAAAGGAGCGGCGATTAAATCCGGAATTAATAAAGCAAAACAGATGAAATGTACATGTGGAATCTTTATCGATTCGGATTTGCAACATGCTCCTGAAAAAATACCGGAATTCATTGCTTCCAAAGAATATCAGAATGTCCGAATGATTTTAGGCAGGCGTTCATTTACTCTTTGGAATATGCCTTTCCATAGGTTTCTTTCTAATACGGTGACTTCATTTATTATTTCTTTCAGGACCATGAGGCGAGTACATGACAGCCAATGTGGATTCCGGTTAATTGATTTGGATTCGATTCAAACATATCTATGTGCAGACGATGGTTTTCAGTTCGAGTCTGAATTTTTAATTCGCGCTCTGACTTCCGGCGTGAGTTTTGTGGAAATTGAAATACCAACGATTTACAACAATTCCCACAGTTCTATCCGTAATATTCGGGATACGGGACGATTTATCTTGTTGATTTTAAAAAGCTACATCTGGACATAAGATTCTCATCGATAATACCAAAATAATTGATAGATTTGGCTTCGTTTTTTGTAGATAAACGTGGAGTTTTTAGTGATTGTAGATATACTGAAATTGATAGGGATTACCTTTGTGCCGATTTTTGAATTACGCGGTTCGATTCCGTACGGACTATTTGCTTTAAAAATGAATTGGATAGAAGTTTTTATTATTTGTGTCGTCGCCAATTTTGTTGTCGGAATCATCGTGTTTCTTCTTCTTGATTTACTGCTAAAAATTGTCAAGCGGATAAAATTTATCGAAACATTCTGGAATGGCTATGTCGAAAAAACACGGAATAAAATTGAGTCCGCTGTAGAAAAATATGGCGAATGGGCTGTAGCCATATTCATTGGAATTCCGCTTCCAGGATCTGGTGTTTGGTCGGGTGCATTGGCATCATTTCTTATCGGATTAACTTTTAAGAAGTTTATAATAGCGGATTTATTAGGAGTTATTATCGCTGGCATCGCGGTAACTATTGTATGTTTGACAGGTTCTGGTTTAATGAGCATTTTCATTAAAGTTATTTAGGAATCCGACAAGTTTTTAATTGAAATAACTGCTTGATTGTGATAAATTCAGGCGCTTTTTGCATGTAAATCAATCGGGGCGTAGCGCAGCCCGGTTAGCGCGCTTGGTTCGGGACCAAGAGGCCCGGAGTTCAAATCTCCGCGCCCCGACAAATGGCAAATACAGTTTACATTCTATACAGTAAAAGCAAAGATCGATATTACATCGGTCAGACACAGGATTTGGCCAATCGATTGAATGAACATAATTCAGGAGAATCCAAATCAACCAAGACTGGAGTTCCATGGATAGTGGTTTATACAAAGGAATTTCAAACCCGTTCAGAAGCCATGATTTATGAGAATCAACTTAAAAGTCTGAAGAACCGAAAGATCATCGAAGAATTGATCCATTCCGGTTAGCGCGTCCCGATAAGAATAAGATAAAAAATAAAAAATCTCCGGTATTAAATCGGAGATTTTTTGTACGCCCGGAAGGATTCGAACCCTCAACATTCAGGTCCGTAGCCTGACGGTCTATCCAGTTGGCCTACGGGCGCATCGCTATTTAAAAAGCGGCTAAATTTATATTCAATTGTCAATTTTACCAACACATATTTGTTGCTAATTCATCTATATTCTGCCTATTTTTCAAACGATTCTTTTAAATGGAGGAGTTCATGAAAAAAACGATAAGCATTCTACTAATTCTGTTCATATTTGTGACATTTTCTTATTCACAAACCATTTCACCTCAGAACAATCCGGAACTCGCTGGAAAAATTGTGTTGTTTGAAAAATGGATACAGACTCAGATGGAATACAGGGGAATTGTCGGACTTTCGATTGGGATTGTTTATGATAAAGATCTCATCTGGTCGAAAGGATTCGGATATGCCGACAAGGAGAAGAAAATCCCTGCAACTCCTGAAACGATTTACCGAATCGCATCGATTTCCAAGACGTTCACCTCTACCGCAATTATGCAACTTCGGGATGCCGGAAAATTAAAGTTGGACGATCCAATCACGAGATATTTGCCGTGGTTTAAAATTCATAATCCTTTTAAAGATACTCCGGAAATCACAATCGAACAATTACTTACACATTCATCCGGGCTACCTGGTGAAGCCGCTTACCCGTATTGGACAGATCATGTTTTCCCAACCTTCGAAGAGATCAAACAAAAACTTCCGGAGCAGGAAATGTTATATCCGAGTGCAACGAAATATTCCTATTCAAACCTTGGTATAGCTATACTGGGACCGATCATTGAGGAAGTTTCGGGAGAAACCTATGAACAGTATATGCAAAATCATATTCTGAATCCATTGGATTTATCCGGAACAAGTATTGACATCAAGAATGATGCAAAAAACTTACAGAAACTGGCTAAGGCATACGGGAGAAGATTGCCGGATGGAACACATCTTTTCCCGACATTTACCGATTCAAAAGGCTTAATGCCGGCCGCGAATCTTTCGTCATGTGTCGTCGATCTGGCAAAATATATCTCATTTCAAATCAATGGATTTGACCCTGTACTTAAAACGAGTACATTACGAGAAATGCATCGCGTGCATTGGCTTCAACCGCATTGGAAAAGCGGTTGGGGACTTGGCTGGGGAATTCGTAAGCAAGGCGAGAGAAATATTGTGAGTCATGGTGGATGGGTAGGCGGATATCGTTCACAGGTCTCGTTTTGTCCAACTAATAAAATTGGAATTGTTGTTTTAACAAATTCTGATGATGCAGACGCCGGCATTTTTATTACTCGATTTTATGAGAATATCGCTCCGGTAATTATGTCAATCATCAAGCCGACTGCACCTGAATTCAAATTCAATCCTGATTGGGCGGAATATGTCGGAAAGTATCGTGATCCGTGGTATTATGACACAGATGTAATGAAAATCGAAGAACGACTCGCAATTTACTCCTATAATTATCCGCCTGAAGAAGATCCATTCGAGCAAATAAGTCTATTAACACCGGTTGGGAAAGACACTTTTCGGCTTGCCGATGAAAATGGAAATGGCGAATTGGTAATTTTTATTAGAGGAAAAGATGCGAAGATCACACAGATCAAGATCGGAGAAAACTATTCTGTTCGTGTGAACGAATAGAATGATGAAAGTGCTTAAAAATTTGCTCATAAAGCAATAAGTTTGGTCGGCTTTTTGATAACGATTTATTAGGAATCTTATGAAACGAATATCTCTGACATTATTGTTTATCATCCTCGGTTTTAGTCTTATATTTTCTCAGTCTACTTACCCAAAACGCGAGTTCCGTGGTGCATGGATTGCTTCCGTGACCAATCTGGACTGGCCGTCTTCGCCTAATCGCACAGTTCAGCAACAAAAAGACGATTTGACAGCATTGCTGGATATTCTATCCAAAGCGGGAATCAATGCGATTGTATTCCAAATTCGTCCGGAATGCGATGCATTTTATATTTCTTCGATCGAGCCATGGTCATATTGGCTGACGGGATTACAGGGAAGAGCACCTTCGCCGTTATATGATCCGCTTGAATTTGCTATTCAGGAAGCGCATCGACGCGGGATGGAACTTCACGCATGGTTCAATCCGTACCGTGCCGAGAAAGTCGTTGGCGATCATACAATTGCAACGAATCATGTAACCAAACAACATACGGATTGGGTGATTACAAAAGGCAATTATAAATTTCTCAATCCCGGATTACCCGAAGTGCGGAATTATGTCACATCGGTTGTTATGGATGTAGTTACTCGCTATGACATCGACGGCGTTCACTTTGATGATTACTTTTATCCATATGATGGAATGTCCGGAGAAGATGCCGTAACTTTTTCCACATATTCGAGAGGATTTACAAATATTACAGACTGGCGGCGCGATAATGTCAATTTATTAGTCGAACAGGTTTACGACAGTATACAAGCCATCAAACCATATGTTAAGTTCGGAATCAGTCCTTTTGGAATATGGAAAACTGGTGTACCGGCTGGAATTAGCGGCATGTCGGCATATAGCGATATCTATTGCGATGCCGTCGCCTGGCTAAATGCACAAACTGTCGATTATATCGCACCACAATGCTACTGGGCGATTGGTGGCGGGCAGGATTATAGTAAATTGGTCCCATGGTGGGCTTCTGTGGAAAATGGTCGCCACTTATATCCAGGACAAATCTTCAAGACTTCCAGTTCACAATGGTCGCCCGCCTACACATCTGAAGAACTGCCCAATCAGGTAAGAATCAACCGAAGTACAACCGGTGTTCATGGTAATATCTTATTCCGGGCATCTTTTTTAAGTTCAAATACGTTTGGTTTTGCAAGCTTTTTAGAGAACGATTTTCACCGTTATCCAGCGCTTTTACCGCAGATGGCATGGAAAGACACAATCTTTCCAAATTCACCTAATAATCTAAAATATGACTTGATCGCAGGCAGAGGAAAAGTTGGTTTTTCCTGGGATTTACCTGCCGCTGCATCTGACGGTGATTCGGCTTCGCGATATGTCTTTTATCGGTTCGATTCCGAATCTGTCGCTCCGGACAGTCTTGTATATCCTGAAAACATCACACAAATTGTCGGAGAACGCTTTTTCCAACCAAATCCTGAAACGGAAAATGGTCCGTTTTATTACGTTGTCACTGCGTTGGATCGGAACTGGAACGAAAGCGGAATGAGCAACATCGTAAGGGTTGATCCGCCAACGGCGCCGCTTGCAGTGTTTCCAATTAATATGTCAGATGATCAACGAGATACAGTCGAACTATCATGGAGTCCGACTGCATTATCCTCTTTATTTGATCTCTCAATTGCGGCTGATTCAGTATTTTCGGTTGATGTCATCCAATATGAAAGTTTATCCGATACATTTCTTGTTTTGACGACCTTGAATGGCGAACAACAATATTTTTGGCAAATCCGCTCACACAACGCCGGAGGAACAAGTAGTTATTCAATAGCGTCCTCATTTAAAACAGGTTTTCCAGTATCTCCGATTCAGATATATCCTGTATCCGGAACAACTGAAATGCCTCAAAATGTAACTGTGTCTTGGCACCCGAACGAAGTCGCCACATCATATCGTATTCAGGTGTCTCGTGCCGGAAATTTTACTTCGGAATATCTCGTTCTGGATTCATCCGGTGTGATTGATACTTCTTTTACAATAAACGGCCTGTCATCTTTGAAATATTACTATTGGCGTATTAACGGTTCAAACGAGTTCGGGACATCAAAATGGACGACGACCTGGAGATTCAAGACATCTACATTCAGTGAAATCGCAGACGCCAGTCAAATACCTGATAAATATGAGTTGTATCAAAACCATCCGAATCCGTTTAATCCGACAACGGAAATTCAATTAGTATTACCGTGCGATGAATATGTTACATTAAGAGTTTTCGATCTTACCGGAAGACTTGTCAGCGTATTGGCAAATGAACGTCTTTCACAGGGAAATCATACTTTCCATTTTGACGGATCGAGATTACCCAGTGGCATGTATTTTTACCAAGTAGATACTCCCGGTTTTCATCAAACAAAAAAAATGATCTTAGTTCGATAATCGAATAACAGGGGGTGCGATGAAACTAACAGTTTTAGGTTCCGGTAACTTTATACCTAGAAAAAATCGTTCAAATCCCTGTTATCTGCTGGATATTGGAATAGAGACAATTATGCTGGATTGCGGTTCCGGCTCGCTTCACCAATTTGCTAGGGCAGATAGATCTCTTTGGGAATTGCGCCGTATTTTCTTTTCGCATTTACATTTAGACCACATTGCTGATTTCATACCGCTTCTTTTTACAAGAAAATATCTTCAGCCGAATTTTCCAATTCAAAATCTGATATTTTATGCGCATCCGAATTTTAATTCGTTTTACCATGAACTGATTGAATTATTTTCAAAATGGGTAGTTGATGAACGTTATTCATTTGAATTTCAATCACTTGATACTGATTGTATGAAATTTAATGGTTATTCTATGGAAATTTTTCAGACGGCTCATACACCCGAAAGTCTGATTTTAAAATTTACCGAAAATGGAAAAACATTTGTCTATACTGGAGATACGGATTTAACAGAAACGCTCATTACATCTTGTCGTAACGTTGATTGTGTGCTAACAGAACTTTCCAGCACGGATAATGAGCCTTCCGAAGGGCACTTATGTCCTTCAAAGATTGTTGACTTAGTCCGGCAAGCGCAACCGAAAAGAGTTTTGTTGACACACATTTCTCCACAAAACGATGATAATTCGAATGTGGCGAACGAAATTCAGTCAACGTTGTCGATTCCGATTCAAATCGTCAACGATCTTGATCTATTCGAAATCTAAACTTGTTTGTCTTTTTTAATAGAACAGGTTGATATTCCGAATGGGACATAGATCGGACACCAACCCAGTAGAACTGTAAACAGCGGAATCAAACCAATCGCACCCCACCAATTTTTATAATAAACACCAAGTAAGATAGCGACTAATCCGATGAAAACTCTGATGATTTTGTCTGTTCTTCCAATGTTGCATTTCATAGATACACTCCAATTTTTTCAAATTTAAACATTCTTTCAATTCCATTTGTTGTTTTTCAAAAAGGTCTAAAATAAATTCAACTTGTTAGTTGGCAACTTTTAGTTGGATTGAATAATAGAAAAAATGTTACAGAAACGAGTTTATAAAATTTTCAACCAAACTTCTGATCTTGGTGTTATAGTCAAAGGTCAATGTCTGGTAGAACTCTTCCAAAATTCAGCAGTTGCGGTGTTTAATATTATGGGTGATTTTGTTTCATCCGGAAATTTAGTAAAACTTCCAATCAGTCTTCAAGCCGAGAATAACGAATTACTTCTTAGAGATTGGCTTGCTGAATTGATCTTTCTATCATATGAAAAACATATCCTGTTCAATACTTTTACTTTTAAGCATTTGAATCTACAATCACTCGAAGCCGAAGCAATTGGCACATTTTTTCCACCGGATAATTTTCCAGTCAAGAAGGAAATAAAAGCCGTTACTTATCATCAACTTCAAATTCGACATTCAAAGTCCGGTTATACAGCTCGATTTGTTTTAGACGTATAAGACGTGGAAAGAGTCATTAATAAAGTTAATCAAAATATCTGGGAAATCCCTCAGACCGGGAAAATGCGCGTTCCAGGCAGAATATTTGCATCGGAAGATCTCATGCAAATCCTTCGAAATGATGCAAGTCTGGACCAGATTGTAAATGTTGCACAGTTACCAGGAATCACTGGATTTTCATTTGGGATGCCTGATATTCACTGGGGATACGGCTTTCCAATTGGCGGCGTCGCTGCGACTGATATCGAAACCGGAGTCATTTCTCCCGGAGGTGTCGGATATGACATCAATTGCGGAGTCCGATTGATCCGGACAAATCTTCATTTTGATGAAATGAAAAATAAAATCAAACCTCTTATTGCCACTATTTTTGGTGCTGTTCCAAGCGGAATTGGCTCGCATAATGCCATTAAAAAATTGAACTTGTCAGACATTCAAAAAATTCTTATGACCGGTGCACAATGGGCGGTTGAAAACAGATTTGGAACGGAAAACGACTTGAACTTTATCGAAGATCGAGGTTGTTTACAGGGCGCAGATCCTGATATCATTTCAAAACGAGCAATTGAACGTGGCTTGTCTCAAATGGGAACTCTCGGTTCGGGAAATCATTTTATTGAAATTTCAAAAGTTGCAGATATTTATGATGATATTGCCGCTCAGGCAATGGACATTAGCATCGGAAATATTGTTATTCAAATTCATACCGGTTCGCGTGGGTTGGGTTATCAGGTTTGTGACGACTTCATTAAAGTGACGCTTCAGGCATCTCGGAAATACGGCATTGAAATACCAGACCGGCAACTTTCTTGCGCGCCGCTGACTTCTCCGGAAGGAAAAGATTATTTGGCAGCAATGCGGGCAAGTGCCAATTTCGCATTTTCAAATCGCCAAGTGATTCATTCACTCATTGAACATGCTTTCATTCAATCACTTAACATCAGTCCAAGTGAACTTGGTTTTCGATGTGTTTGGGATATTGCACATAACATTGCCAAGATTGAAGAGCATGACTACAAAGGAATAAAGAGAAAATATTGTGTGCATCGAAAAGGAGCAACGCGGGCGTTTGGTCCCGATTATCCAGAGTTACCATTAAATTATAAATCTATCGGTCAACCGGTGCTGATCCCAGGCGATATGGGGACTGAATCTTATGTCTGTATCGGAACAAAAAAAGCGATGGCAGAGACATTTGGAAGTTCCTGTCATGGAGCAGGAAGAATTTTATCACGTTCGCAGGCCAAGAAAAAAGGAGCAAACATCAATCATTTTAAAGAATTGGAAAAGTCGGGAGTTTTCGTCATGGCTGAGGAGAAAAGTACAATTGCCGAAGAAATGCCGTTCGCATATAAGGACGTTACGCAAGTTGTCAACACATTATATGAAACTGGGATCATTCGTAAAGTAGCTCGATTGGTACCATGGGGAGTTGTCAAAGGATGAGATTGTTAAAATGTTTCAGCTTTCATTTACCACGATTTCATAAGAAATTATCGTCGTTATGAAACGATTTTCATTTTTATTTTATATAATTTCATTCATGCTTTTCGTGCGATGTGATAAATCAGAAAAAATCTATTTATTACCGGAGCGCGCTGAAATAATTGACGCACTGACAGATATAATGGTTGAAGACGAGGCGATGTCGATTTCTGGTCTCAATGATGAAATACCACGAACATTGGAATATACTTCGACACCGTTGGCAAAAATGACTGGAACTGATACTTTAGCTTATAATTTTTCCAAATTACGGTTTGGACGAATTATCACCCAAACCCTTGATACGCTGGTTGTCATCGATACACATTGGGACTCCGCATTCGCGGAATTGAAGTATAAACTAAAGGGGAATTTTAAAATCGTCCAGTATAAGACTGTTTTGGATTCATCTATCGCCTCAATTCGCTATCTGACTCAAACTCATCATGATACGACTGGTAGCGATATTGATTCAACTTTTAATACTTCGTCCGGAACTTGGCAATATGATACGACGTATGTCATTATCACTATCGTGGACACTGTAGATAGCGTGATTACCTGGCACATTGAGCAAAACGATATACCTAATGATTCGTCGACCAAATCGTTTACATTAACAACGCGCCAAAAGGCAATTTTTATCCGAACACAAAACACCAATAATGCACGTAAAGACTGGCATCTGAAATTCATTTCACCAATTATTATCGAAGAGTCCACAAGTACTCTGGGAATCCGACAAGTAAAACTAACGATTAGCGGAAATTCCCAACGCATTGACATTCCAAAGGTTATTGACGATGATCCATTGGCATTATTTTTCAATCGGGATACACTTCCACAATTGACATTTCAGGGAACTGTTCAGGCGGATGTTTCAATTCAACACACTTCACCAATGTCAATTTCACCCGGTGAATTGATGGTTGTACATTTTGGATATGCTGTGAATGTGGATAAACGTCGAATAGCGCTTACTGATACAGATAACAATTCTGTTCATAGCGGTTCTTTCTCTGTAACATCGCATGGTACAAAAATTTATCAAATATTCTTTGATCTAACTGACTACAAGTCTATCTTCTTAAAAAATAGTAATTATGATGCCATTATTTGGATGATTCCATCTCAGATTCCATAAATTATAACAAATAGGTGCAACTGACATGACACAAAAGTATGAAGTAATTATAGGATTGGAAATACATGCCCAATTGCTTACTGATACAAAAATATTCTGTCGCTGTAAAAACAAATATGGAGTAGAAGCGAATTCATTAGTCTGTCCCGTTTGTTTAGGATTACCGGGAACACTGCCTGTTTTGAATCAAAAATGCGTGGAATTTGCTGTTAAAATGGGCTTAGCGACCGGATGTTCTATTGCGCATTATTCACGATTCGCGCGAAAGAATTATTTTTATCCGGATTTGACTAAAGGTTATCAAATTTCTCAATATAACGAGCCACTTTGCGCAAACGGATCGGTTTTAATTCATGTAGATGGCAATGAAAAACGGATTAGAATCACGCGTATTCATTTAGAGGAAGATGCCGGCAAATCAATTCACAACTCGGGCGAAATCACCGATACTTTGATCGATTATAATCGGTGCGGTGTTCCGTTGATTGAAA
>JAQUKI010000064.1 GCA_028719225.1 Fidelibacterota bacterium
ATGCTCAGATAAAGCCAATTATAAGCGGTCGTCGCCGCCATGATCCCGAGAGCAAAAGCCGTAAAGTTATGCCGTTGTTCAAAATGCAGAAAGTAAAAGAACGCCGAAAATGCCGCCGTTACGATGTTCGATAGAATCAGAATTCCGAGAATCACGCCTATCAGAAGCTTTTCAGGCGACATGAACACATCATAAAATATCGTTGAAAACAACAGCGTCACCGAAAGAATCCCGGCGTACCAGATCAGATGCAGGACGCGGCTTTTCCTGCGAAACATCTGGGATGCCATACCATAGAAAAACGATAATATGCCGGTGATGACCGAAACGGCAAACCATACCAACAGATGCGCGTTGAGCGTTTGCGGGGAAATCCATAACCGATATTGTTTCAGGATTTCCGGTTCGACTGAAACTAAAAAGAGGCTGAATCCGGCGATCAATATTGTCACCACATATCCATAAAAATGTTCGGAAAACTGGAGTTCTTCATTTTCGGCGTAATCTTTCATGGATTGACCCTTTGTCGAAGTGAATTCATTTCCCCAACGCGGCGCGGCGCGCCTCCTCGAGCCAGAAATCGGCTTTTTCAATATCGCCTTTTTGCCGGGCGAGAACGATGCGAACCGCTGTCTCAAATTTGATTTTCGAACTGTATTTATCGGCGTAAAAAGCGTTCAGTAATTCGATGACCGTGCTGACGCTGACAGACGCATTTTCCGGATAATAAGCGCTGATTTTATCGCGCATCTGGTTGACGTAAAACGGCTCGACAAAAGAAATTTCCTGTCGTTTGGCGGATTGCACGTTCAGGTCGATGATCTGCGAAGATTTTCTCAGGCCGTCAAGAAAGCCGGTCAAATAATAGACTTTGTTGTCCTGTTTCATTTTTCGCCAGATGTTTCCGTCCACGACATTGGCTTCCTGCGGGATAACGGTCGAAGCCAGAATGATGAAAGTAAAAATGATGCGGAAATATTTCACCGGCTTATATCTCCTCAAAATGGTTGATGATCGGATACCGCCTGCCGACGCCAAACGCCTTGCCGGTGATCTTGATTCCCGGCGCCGCCTGATGCCGTTTAAATTCGGCGTTCTTGATCTTCCTGAAAATGTCGTCCACCAGCGATTTCTCGTACCCCAATTTGATCAGTTCGGTTTTGCTCAACTGGTCATTGATGATGGAATCGACAAGCGGACTGACGATTTCATAATCGAACGGATCGAATTGCCCTTCGGCGAGTTCTGCCGTCGGGATCCGGTCATAAATGCGTTTCGGGATCAGGTCGTCGCGCGTCTCGTTGATGAATCGGGCAAGAGTGTAAACGTCGGTTTTGCTCAGATCGGAAATGACTGCCAGCGCACCGCACATATCGCCATACATCGTGCAATATCCGAGCGCCAGTTCGGTCTTGTTTCCCGTCGAAAGCAGGTAACTGTCGAATTTGTTCGCAATTGCCATCAGCAGATTGCCGCGAATGCGCGACTGGATATTTTCCTCGGCGATGTTTCGTTTCATTCCGGCGAAAATGTTCCGAAGCGATTCGTCGTAAATTTTGGCGACCGGATCGATCGGAATTTCGAGATATTTCACATGAAGACGATCGCAGAGCAGTCGCGCGTCGTCAATGCTCATCCGTGCCGTGAATTTCGACGGCATCGAAACACTGGTCAGGTTTTCCGCGCCCAGCGCCTGCGCCGCGATGACGGCAACCAAGGCGGAATCGATCCCGCCGCTCAAACCCAGAACGGCCTTTCGGCAACCGGTTTTCCGAAAATAATCCTTCACGCCGAGAACCAGCGCATTAAAGATACTCTCTTCCCGGCGAACTCCCGGCAATGAAATCGGTTTCCCGACACCTTTTTCCAGATCGAGATCGAACACGGTGAGAGATTCGGTAAACTCACCTCCCCAGCCGATCAGATTGGAATCAGACCCATACGCGAACGAATTACCGTCGAAAACCATTTCGTCCTGACCGCCAATCAGATTGACCAACATGAACGGTTTATTAAGACGACCGACTTTTTCAAGAACGAGATTTTTCCGGACATCGCGTTTATTATATTCAAATGGCGAGGCGGAAATGTTGATGATAAATTCGGCGCCTGCCGCAACCAATGTGTCGGTGACTTTGATTGGCCGATCCGTGTCCCAGAGATCTTCACAAATTTCGAGACCGAGATTCACTTTCGTTCCGCCGATCTCCAGCCAAACGGGCAGGTTTTCTTCAGCCGGGACGAAATATCGTTTCTCGTCGAAAACGTCATAATTCGGCAGGAGCGTTTTATATCGTTTATCGAGAATTTTTCCTTTGCGCAGAATGGCGGCTCCGTTACGAAGTCCGGCCGGTGTCGGATCGGCGAACCCAACAATCGCTGTAATATCGTCGGGCATCGTTTTGGCCACTTGTTTTAAGTACCGCACATTTTCTGAAATAAAACCCGAATCGAACAGCAAATCCATCGGCGAATATCCTGTAATGCTCAATTCCGGAAAAACGACTAAGTCGGCGCCTTTCTGTTTAGCGTGCCGGATGAACTCGCCGATCTTCTCGCAGTTACCCTGCAGGTCGCCGAGCGTCGGATCGATCTGTGCCATCGCAATGCGAATTATTCTGCTCAAAACCGAACCTCAAATTTGTTATATCCGACCAACTTTTCCGACCGGCCCACGAGGACATTCGTTACGGTGCCGAACATCGGACCGATCTGAATTTCCCGGATAAAATCACTCATCAAACCTTCTTCGCCTTCCACTTCGATAAAGACATCTCCGTTATCCAAATTCTGCACAAATCCGAAGACCTGAAACATTGCCGCTTTTCTCATCGCGAAGTATCGAAATCCGACACCCTGAACAATTCCCTGAACCGTCATTTTTACGTTGATCTTCATGACTTATTCCTGATTCACGCTTAAGATACAACGATTCTTTATCCATTTTCAACTAATTATTTATCACCGGTTAATTTGGATGGTTTGGCAATGTTCGCGAACACGAAATCCAGCGCATCTTCCGGGGTTTTCACTTGAACGACAGAATCGATTTCCCAGGATTTCAACGAGCAGACAGGTTTTTCAAACTCCAGACAGTAGGCGATTTCAGACAGCGTTCCGTATTTTCCACCGACGGCGATTGCCGCGTCGCAGGTTCGGATGATTATTGAATTCCGGGCAACGCCGATTCCAGTCGGAATCACGATTTTCACGAACGAATTTGCTTCAGAGTCGTCCTCTCCGGTCAGAATTCCCATCGTGAGTCCGCCGGCGTCGTATGCGCCATGACAGGCGGCTTCCATAACGCCGCTTTTACCGCCGCAGAGTAAAATCGCGCCGCGTTCGGCGATTCCTTTTCCGACGAGATAAGCAAATTGACGGATTTCTTCATCACATAATCGACCGCCGATGACGGCGACGATCGGCTGGCGCGTCGTTTCTTTCAAACGATCGATCGGCAAGCAATTGTCTTTCATTTCACGACTCGCTTCGAGAATTGTAACTGCCGGATCATGGCTGAATCCGGTAAATCGTTCGCGGAAACGGAATCGTTTCGCGGATATGCTGAACGCCGGACATCCAAGTTACAAGTCGCTCAAGCCCGACGCCAAATCCACTGTGCGGAACCGAGCCGTATTTCCGCATATCGAGAAACCACTGATAATCCTGAATCGGCATGTTTTCCGCCTGCATCCGCTGAAGCAGAATGTCGTGGTCGTCTTCCCTCTGCGAACCACCGATGATCTCGCCAAAACCTTCCGGCGCGATCAGGTCGTCGCCTAAAACGAGGTTAGGATTCTCGGGATCGCGCTTCATGTAAAAAGCCTTGATCTCTTTCGGCCATTTTTCGATGAAAATCGGCACATCGGAATGTTCGGTCAACAGGAATTCATCCTGCGCGCCAAGGTCGTCCTGATAATTGATTTCAGAACCTTTCGACCGCAGTAAATCGACCGCATCGTGGTGAGTCATTTTCCCGAACGGCGCATCGGCTTTCCGCAGCTTCTCGACATCGCGTTCGAGTATTTCAAGTTCCGACAGGTTTTTATCGAGAACTTTCCGGATAACAAACCGGATGAGTTCTTCCTGAATCTGCATGTTTTCCGCATGTTCGACGAAAGCGGCTTCGGCGTCCATCATCCAGAATTCCGTCAGATGTTTCCGCGTTTTGGATTTCTCGGCGCGGAATACCGGGCCGAAATCATAAACCCGCCCGAGGCTCATGATACCGGTTTCTAAATATAATTGCCCGGATTGCGATAAATAAGCATAACCGAGATCGAAATACGGAACCTGAAAAAGCGTCGTCGTGCCTTCACAGGCGTTCGGCGTTAAAATCGGTGAATCGAAGCGGAAAAAGTTATTCTCGTTCAAATATTCCGTGATCGCATAATAAACGGTATGACGAATTCTCAGCACCGCCCATTGCTTCCGCGACCGAATCCAGAGATGGCGGTTTTCCATCAGAAATTCGACGCCGTGATCTTTCAGAGCGATCGGATAATCGACGGCAATCTGGTGAATGATAATATCTTTGACGATCAGTTCAAATCCACCCGGCGAGCGTCGATCTTCGTGAATCAGACCCGTTACCGTCACAGACGTTTCCTGCGTCAGAATATCCTTTTTATTGAAAATTTCTTCCGTTGTATCGTTTTTCGATACGACGCCCTGAATTAATCCCGTTCCGTCTCTTAGTAGCAGGAACCAGATTTTCCCGCTGGTGCGCAGATTGTAAATCCATCCTCTGAACGTTACTTCCTGACCGTTGAAATTTTTTACATCTTTAACATTGACAAAATTCATCATTTCCGTTCTATTGTCCTTCCCTGTTTTCCGGCGGATTACCAACCCGCTAAAATTTTATTGATGATGTCTTCGGTGATTTGATTGATGGCCGCGGTAAGCGCCACATCGCGGGTTTCCTCAGTCGCGCCCGTCGGATCATACTCGCTGAAACCTGTAAATTGTTGTTTGAACATCGACTGATTATTGACCTTATCGAACCACTCGACTTCGATCCGCAAAGTCACCCGGTATTCGCTGACGGATTCGCCCTGCTCGGACTCCGAATAGACCAGCGGTTTATCCTGAATGCTGAGTATCGAACCGTACAGGACTGAATTGGCGTTGTTCTCTTCAACTAATTGGAGAATATTTTCCTTGATAAATCCCAGCCGAATCTTGTCTGTCACGACCGTCTGTATATTGAATTCGGCGGTTTTGTCGGTGAACAGCGGGATCGCGATGCTTTGAATATGCGGCGGCAAAGTTCCTTTGAACGAATAGAACCAGCATTGAGAAAAAGCCATGGTCAAAACAATGGCGATAACCGATAGTTTCCATACGTTTCGATTTTTCATAGAAGTCTGATAATCTCCATCTTTCATATCGGCGGAAAATTTACGCTTTCTGAGTCAGGAAAAAAACGGTACTTGTCAGACATTCCCGTCTTTCAGTTTGTACTCGATAATTTTCCGATAGAGCGTACGTTCGCTGATCTTGAGCGCATTCGCCGTCTGACGTTTCTTATAGTTGAATTTTTTCAATGTCCGTTCGATCAAATCCCGTTCGACCTCTTCCATCGAAATATGCCCGATCTTGTCGGGATGAATGATCGTATCGTCGTCCAGAACGACCTCGCCTTCTTCGGCGACTTTCTCCTGACGTTTCATTGGCGGAAGCGTTGAAATATTTCCCGGAAGTTGAACAGCCGGCGACTGATAATTCATCGGCGGCATAGCGCCGACAGTGACATCATGAATTTCGTGGATTTCACGACGCATCATAAAAAGTTGCTGAAGGATCAGTTCACGTTCGGCCTGATCGACGCTCTTTCCGATTTTCATCGGAAGATTCGGCGTGAATGGCGCCTCGGGGCGTTCGCCAAACAACCGTTTTTCGACCATCGCGCTGGTGATAACCTCGCCTTTTTGCAGAACGATCATGCTCTCGATGAAATTTTTCAGTTCGCGCGTGTTGCCCGGCCAACCGTATTCTTTCAGCACGTTCATCGCCGTCGGTGAAAATCCCTTAAAAATGATGTTGTTGCGGTTCGCGAAATCGAGCGCGAATTTATCGATCATTTTCGGAATGTCTTCCGCGCGTTTTCTCAGCGGCGGCATGACGATCGTGATCGTCTTGATCCGATAATATAAATCCTTCCGGAACTTTTCTTTGTCAACTTCGACCGTCAGATCTTTATTTGTCGCGGCGATCACCCGGACATCGACGTGCCGCGCGTCGGAACCGCCGACGGGCAGGAATTCGCCAAGTTCCAACACTCTCAAAAGCCGAACCTGCGTTTCAAGCGGCATCTCGCCAATCTCATCCAAAAAGATCGTTCCGTTGTTCGCGGCTTCGAAATAACCTTTCCTATCTTCGATGGCGCCTGTGAACGAACCTTTGATATGCCCGAACAATTCACTCTCGAGAATTCCGGGCGGGATCGCACCGCAATTTACCTTGATGAACGGCTGATGTTTCCGTGTGCTGTGTTTGTGGATCGCATTGGCGATGATTTCCTTGCCTGTTCCGCTTTCGCCGGAAAGTAAAACGGTGATGTTCGTTCCGGCAACCTGATCGATCGTTTCGACGATCTCACGGATTTGGTCTGACTCGCCGAGAATTCCGAAACTTTGTTGTAATCTTGAAATCCGGTCTAATTCCATTTTATCACCTTCTATAAACACTAAGGCGCAAAGATACTAAGATTTTTTTAAGAAATATCTTCGTGTTTTCGTGTTTCCCATACTTTTTAATCTCAATTTTTCGTTTGAAACGCTTTTTTCCCGATGTCCGTCCGAAACTGCATCCCGTCGAAATGAATTCCGGCAACTCGCCGATAAGCCAAATCGATCGCCGATTCGAGCGAGTCCGAGATCGCCGTCACGCCGAGAACTCTCCCACCGGTCGTGATCCAAGACGTTCCTTCGAATTTGGCGCCCGCCACAAAAAGCGGCTGATCCGCATCGTTGAAATTGTCATCGATCCCGGTGATTGGCTTTCCTTTTTCATACGAACCGGGATAACCTTTCGACGCCAGAACGACGCAGGCGGCAAAACGGTTCGACAAAGAAAAAGCGGTCTTGTCAATTTTTCCTATTGCCGCACCGTAAAGCAACTCAGCGAAATCCGATTCAATCAGCGGAACGACGACCTGTGTTTCCGGATCGCCGAATCGCGCGTTGAATTCGACAACCGACGGCTCGCCGCGATCGATCATCAATCCGCAGTACAAAACGCCGGTATAAGGCATTCCTTCAGACCGCATTCCGTCTAAAACCGGCCGAATGACTTTTTCCTCAACTTTTTCAAGAACCGATTTCGAGCCGAGCGGCGCGGGCGAATAAGCGCCCATCCCGCCGGTATTCGGTCCCAAATCGCCGTCGAAAATCCGCTTGTGATCCTGCGCCGAATTCAAAACTACGTAACGATTTCCATCTGTAACGGCAAAAACTGATAGTTCTTCGCCGGTTAAAAAATCCTCGATAACGACTTTCTCCGCTGCGTTACCGAATTTGTTTTCCGTGTAAATCTCGGCCAGCGCCGCATTCAAATCCATTTCGTTTTGAATCACCAGCGCGCCTTTTCCGGCAGCGAGTCCATCGACCTTTATGACATACGGAAAATCTTTTTCGGCGACGACATTTTCCGTTTCCCGGCGTGATTCGCAAATCCGAAACGGCGCCGTTGGAATGTTGTGTCGCCGCATAAATTCTTTCGCAAATGACTTGCTTCCTTCCAACCGAGCGGCAGCCTTCGACGGACCAAAAATCACGAGTCCGGCATCTCGAAATGTATCGACGATTCCCGCCATCAATGGCGCTTCCGGACCAACAACTGTCAGATCAATCCGGTTTTCACGCGCAAATTGAAGAAGTCGTTCGATGTCGGTTTCGGAAATGGCGATATTTTCGGCGATTCGCGCAGCGCCGGAATTTCCCGGCGCACAAAATATTTTCTCGACGGTCTGTGATTGCAGGAGTTTCCAGACGATGGCATTTTCCCGCCCGCCTCCGCCAACGACCAATACCTTTTTTTTCAAATTCATTATTATTTCCTAATAAGCATTCCGCTCGAAAGCGGTTTTCTTGTTCTTGGACAAACGAAGAATCTCGTCGCGAAGTTCCGCCGCGCGCTCGAATTCGAGATTTTCCGAAGCCGCCGTCATCTCGCGTTTCAGTAACTCGATCAGTTCAAGATCGTCCATTTGTGAACGATAGTGATCATCGGACTTTTCCTTTTTCTGAAATTCTGTCGGTTTCATATCGGCAACTGCCGTCGTCATCATGACGTCCGCGACGGATTTATAAATCGTCTTGGGAACGATGCCGTGTTCTTCATTGTATTTTTGTTGGGTGATTCTTCGGCGGTTGACTTCGTCGATGACTTTTCGCATTGAATCTGTGATCTCGTCGGCATAGAATATGACTTTCCCGTTGATGTTTCGTGCGGCGCGTCCGGAAACCTGCATCAGCGAGCGCGCAGAGCGAAGAAATCCTTCTTTGTCGGCGTCAAGAATCGCCACTAACGAAACTTCCGGCAGATCGAGTCCTTCTCTTAAAAGGTTGATCCCGACGAGTACGTCGAATTCTCCAAGCCGCAGGTCACGCAGAATGCCGACCCGATCCAGCGCCTTGATCTCCGAGTGAAGATAACGGACGCGCAAACCGGTTCCCTGCAGGTACTCGGCAAGGTCTTCCGCCATTCGCTTCGTCAGCGTCGTGACTAATACGCGCTCCTTGCGGGAAGTCGTTTTGACGATTTCTTCGATCAGATGATCGATCTGATGTTTGCTCGGCTGGATGAAGATTTCCGGATCCAGCAATCCCGTCGGACGAATGATCTGCTCGACGACAACGCCCTTGCATTTTTCCAGTTCGAAATCCGTTGGCGTGGCGGAAACGAAAACCACCTGATTCAGCATCTGCTCGAACTCGGGAAATTTCAGCGGACGATTATCCAGCGCTGACGGCAGGCGAAAACCATATTCGACGAGGACTTCCTTGCGACTCCGGTCGCCGTTGTACATCGCCCGAATCTGCGGAAGCGTCGCGTGCGATTCGTCGATGAACAGGAGAAAATCCTTCGGGAAGAAGTCGAGGAGCGTGAATGGTTGTTGTCCCAGTTTTCTGCCGGAAAAATGCCGGGAATAGTTTTCGATCCCGCTACAATAACCGACCTCGCGGATCATTTCGATGTCAAAATGCGTGCGTTGTTCAATTCTCTGCGCCTCGAGGAGTTTTCCCGCTTCCTTCAACTCCAGCAGGCGAACGTCCAATTCCTTTTCGATCGTATCTAAGGCGCGTTTGACAGTTTCTTCCGATGAGATAAAATGCTTCGCCGGAAAGATGACGATATTGTCCAATTCCGAAATGATCTCTCCTGTCAGCGGCGTAAACGTGTAGAGATGCTCGATCTCGTCGCCGAAGAACTCGACCCGGTATCCGAAATCTTCGTAAGCAGGCTGAATCTCGACGACATCGCCGCGCGCCCGAAAGGTTCCGCGTTCCAGCGCCAGATCGTTGCGTGAATAAAATATATCGACCAGCTGAAGGAAAATCGAGCGAATGCTGATACGCTGTCCTTTTTTCAGCAGGACGATATACTTCGAGTATTCTTCCGGCGAACCGATGCCGTAAATGCAGGAAACGCTCGCGATCACGATCACGTCTTTCCGGCTGATGAGCGAACTGGTCGCCCGCAACCGGAGTTTGTCGATCTCGTCGTTGATCGACGAATCCTTTTCGATGTATGTGTCCGTTACCGGTAAATAGGCTTCCGGCTGGTAATAATCGTAAAACGAGATAAAATATTCAACGGCGTTTTCCGGGAAAAACGACTTGAATTCTCCGTACAGTTGCGCGGCGAGCGTCTTGTTATGAGAGATGATCAGCGTTGGCTTCTGGACATTTTGTATCACATGAGCCATCGTAAATGTTTTACCTGAACCAGTCACGCCGAGCAAGGTTTGAAACGGATCTCCCCGACGGAGGCCTGCGGTCAGTTCGGCAATCGCCTGCGGCTGATCGCCGGTCGGTTCAAAATTCGTATTCAATTTGAAGTCTGTCATACTGGCAGAAATTTAAGCCAGCAGAGTGAGAGAAACAATTAGCAAGCAGTAGCGTGGTTATTGGTGACGGGTTTCGGGTGCCAGGTTAACGGAAATATTCAACTAAATTAACCGATTCTACCATTTCTTTTTCATTTACCAGCCTAACCGAAAATTCACGCTTTGTTGTTGGAAAGACGATTTAATGGAAATCGATTTATTTTTTGAAAGACGAAGATTTATCTGAATAACTGGACTCACAA
Source organism: Fidelibacterota bacterium (assembly GCA_028719225.1). Lineage (GTDB taxonomy): Bacteria > Fidelibacterota > UBA2242 > UBA2242 > UBA2242 > 0-14-0-20-45-22. Next base: position 10,318 of record JAQUKI010000064.1, read on the forward strand.
TAAATTTTTCTAAATATTTTACTGGAAAAGGGGTTCCAGATATATATCCATATCCACCTCGCCATCCATAATATTGATATTTACTGTTTGCATCATATTTCATGATGGTAAAATCGGCTGTCAGTCCGATATCTATATTAATGCGGTCATTAATGAAGATAAATGGAATAACCCCGTCTATCCGGAGCGCTTGATAACTTACCAATTTAGAAAAGAACGTAAAAGCCAAACGATCTACTCCGGTAGTGAGGAATAAACATTTCCATACTGGTTTTTTATAAATGTTATGAGCATATCCGATCGAAATATCAATATGTGTCAATGGATAATTTTGCGGCTGCAATTTGAAACGGTAAGTACCGGATAAACTCGCGATACCTAAAGGATAATTAACCGTAATCTCCGGAGTAAAAATCCTGTCGTTAACATCAGTTACCGTTGGTTTCCATACGCGACTATTATTGGACATATAACTGAACGAAAGCGTGAAAGTCAAATTGGGCATCGACTGAGGTAACCAGTATGAGTTATATACTGCAGACATAAACGATACAGGATTGACTTTACTTTCTGGAGTAGATTCAAACAGGTGCCAGTCGTTCAGCAAAGAATCGACAACGGTCAATTTGGCATTTTGTGGATTTTGGGATACTTTCTCTAAGATGGTCTCATATCTCTTTACTCGCTCATTTTCTTTTACTTTTCGTAAAACGGAATAGTCGATGGTCGGTTCATAGTCGAGCCCTTTAATTCGCGCATAATGAAGATAGGCGTAATAATTAATCCGATTTAAATCGGACAAAACCGGATTATCGGGATCAATCAATTTTTCAACATCTGGTTGAATTAAACCGGTAAGTTTTTTACGAATAAAATTCGCCTTTAAAGAAGATAAATGGATGTTTTCCAATGAATCCAATTGTCCGTTAACCCAAACGTTACGGCGGAATAAGTAGCCATTTCGTGTTAAATTTAACTGAGTCAATTGCTTAATTCTTATAATGTCATTCTGAGGAACCATAAATGAGTTATAGAATTGAATCTGGGGATAGATCAGATTGGGATGAATCTTCGCGGAATTTTCTATACTTTGCAAAATCCGACTCCTCTTCGTTTCATTTTTTATATTGTTTTTTAAAATGTATGACTGATACAATTTGCCAAAATCCTGTGAAAAAGCAACCTGATGGACAATAATCAGAATCAATATAAATCTCATGAATCTCAAAATGGTTCTCCCTTTATTAATTCTTCCTCACTTTTCTCGATTTGACTAATTACCGGTTGAAAATTGATAAGAATATCTTAAACATCCAAGATTTATTATCTCTTACAGATACAGAAACGATCCGGC
>JAQUKI010000065.1 GCA_028719225.1 Fidelibacterota bacterium
CGACTTGCGTCTGTCCAAATGAACTCTCGGCGACCTTCGGCCCGTTCGCAAAAGGTACGTATGTTCTTGCCTTTGACGCCTGTCTCCCGGATTATCCGACTTTCCAGATCGGATCCGGAAAAGCAACCCAAGAATGGAACTTCATATCCAGTCATCAAAGCGAATGCTACAATATCAATTCCACCGCACCAAATCTAACACGCCCGGAGTCTTTCACGATCAGAGGAATTTACCCGAATCCGTTCAATTCATCGACAACGATCCGGTTTGATTTGCCTGCAAAACAATTCGTGACTGTTTCTATTTTCGATCTGAACGGAAATCTCGTTCAAACTTTAATGCGTGATGAATTACCTGCCGGAGATTATTTCGTTCGCTGGGACGCCAAAAACCATGCATCGGGAATTTATTTCGTCAAGTTAGCCGGTGAATCGACGGCGAGAATGAGTAAAGTCGTTCTGGTGAAATAGAGAATACAACAAAAAGATTTACCTCAACCACAGAGCAAACAGAGATCACAGAGAATAATTGCTTTTTCTATGTTTGCAGCAGATTCGCCGCGGCATTTTGGTCCAAACTTTACCACCACAATATCACAACATTACCACTATTTTTTACACCAATCAATCCACTCACCTGAACCTGACCTAATCAACATAATCTACCCATTCTACCTAATCAACCGAATCCAATGCAATCCATTTTTCCGAAGGCTTTTTCTGAAATATTTCTTAGTTTTGCTTCCGTGATGATAGTGAAGAAGATCGGTAAATATGTATTAATTGTCCTTGCGGGACTGATCGTCCTGAGCATATTTTTCTATCTTACTTCGCCGGACGGTTCGGAATTCACTCATAAAAATCCGAAATCCACGTCGCTTATGCTTCGCCGCGAGCGCGTCGCAAAAAAACAACATCGAAAACTTGGCCGATATTATATCTGGATTCCGCTCAGCAGCGTCTCGTCGAACCTGATTCACACCGTGATCATTTCCGAAGACGCGCGATTCTATTCGCATCCGGGATTCGACGTGGAAGCGATCAAATTCGCCGCACAGAAAGATTTAAAACGGAAAAAATTTGCTGTCGGCGGCTCGACGATAACCCAGCAATTGGCGAAGAATCTTTATTTATCCAACCGAAAATCACTTTTCCGCAAACTCCGGGAAATCATTATCGCCTACAAAATGGACAAGAAATTGACCAAACACCGGATTCTCGAATTGTATCTTAACGTAATCGAATGTGGGCGCGGAATTTACGGCGTTGAAGCCGCATCACGGCACTATTTCGGCAAAAGCTCGTCCGCTTTATCCGTCGATGAAGCCTGCCGTCTCGCGGTCATTCTGCCAAGTCCGCTCCGCCATTCGCCTTATGACGGTTCACGATTCGTTGAGCGTCGGCGGCTGAGATTATTGAAATGGGAATTCAAAACCGGGCGAATCGACGAAGTAACTTACGAAACACTAACCGGCATCCAGATCGAGCATCCGGCAGATTCATTGAGTTTGCAGGATAGCATCGGAACAGCGGCGGACAGTTCGCTGGAAACACTCTCGCAGGAAAGCGACATCGATGTGCCGCTCAGCGTCGAAAAACTCTACAATGAACCACAAACCGACACAGTGAAAACAAACCGCTGAGTTTGGTGAAATCGCGGAGTACACGGAGATGATTTTAAATTGTATTTTAAAATTCAAATGTCAAATTTACCACAGAATTAATTAATGACGGGTTTCAGATTTGTGACGACGTTTCCCCGATTTTGCTCGAACTTTATTTCCGCTATCTCTTTCTCCGCGTTCTGCGATCTCCACGGTTAAAGAAATGCTAAAAACTGTACTTCACCTTCAGATAAATATTATCATTGTCATCGTACATCCCGAACATCGAGTTCGACTCGCCGCTCAGGAAATCTGCTCCGACAGTAATCGTGAAATTGTCCGCATAATTCCAATCGACACTCAGTCGCGTCAGTGAAGATAAATCTTTAAAATTATACAGTCTAAAAAACAGCGGCGAAACCGTCTCATTGAAAAAATGGCCTCTTATCAGTACTGTGCCAAGAGAAACATTTTCATCGTTTTGAATTCCCGTTTCATAGTCTATTATTCGCTCGTTAATTCCCTGTATGGACAGATCGAGAGATGAAGAAAGTTGATAATCGGCGCCCAGCATGATCTGTGAAAACGGCTTCTCAACGATCATTCCTTTCGTTAGATATGCCGTATTTTCGGTGTTGAAATGTCTTTCGGGATAATAACCGCCTTCTCCGCGAAAGACGAACGCCCCGGCCGGTTTCGAAAAATTCAGCCCGAAGAAATGTTGCCAGGGATGTGTCGGTGTCAAATCAACTCGGACAGGTACGCCGTATTCGTTTGTGGTTAATTGAGTAAAATAAACCGGCCGGTCTTCCCGGATTTTCAAATACATCAACGACAGATCAGTACCGAACAGGAATGTACTAAAACGTAAACCCAACTCTGATTTCCGTAATGAATAATCAGTTTGGACATCATCTTTATAATTCATTGGAATAGACAGATCACCAATAAATGGTAAAGTTATTATTTGTGAATCCGGACGCTCGTACCCCCAATCGCCTTCAAATAGCAGATTCATCGGTTTAAATTCCGGGATTACCAGCATCTCGAGTGAATGATTGCCGTGATGTAACTTGGCATTCAGCATGGTCGTTGCCATGCGAATGTCGTCGAAATCCTGCAACAGGAAGTATGACAAGTCCAACGGATTCACAATGTCATTGATAAAATAGCCGTCGGTCTTTCCCCAGACGACCTGCTGTTTGCCGATTCGAAGATCGAGCCAACTGCTGTAAATATCGATGTACGCTTCCCGCAGATTCGGCAAGGTGGTCGCGCTATCGGTGATATCATTGGTGATGTCCAGCGATGCAAAGCCTGAAACGTTTTCCCCGGAAATTTCTGTATTCAGACGGAGCCGGTTGCGAATCAACATGGCATTCAGTGATTCATTTGCCTGAAACATATCCTGATTCAGGACGAATCCGCGGAAATTTACCTGCGCACCGGCAAAATTATCCAGACCAATTGCGAGGATCGCCGCTATCCAGATCGTCGCCCGTTTCATTTGATGCCTCCGCGTTCCAGCGCCGTTGTCGTGAAAATCTGATCATCGATCGGAACATTCAATTTTGCTTCAAGGATTTTTAGGACGGTCTTATGATTGGCGAGATAATTATTCATCTCCAGATTGAACTGCAGCCAGATTCCGGAGACGTTGCGTATGTCTTCGGCTTTCAGCGTCTTGATAAGCTGACCTTTACGGTCGTAGAAATCGACCTTAAGATGCACCCATTTATCGGGAATCACCCAGCCGATCTTTTTGCTGTAAATGTCCTTATTATCGACGGGTATGGACTCGACTTTGTAGCATTTTACGCCGTCAATCGTCTCTTCGCCGAGCAGTTTATGCGTATCCTGATCGATGCCCCGGCCACCCATATCATCATAAGTAAAATCGGTTCCCATGAAGTATTCGTTTTTACTCTCACCGGCAATCCGGCGGACTTTTTTCAACGCCGGTAGATAAAGCCAGCGGTCGTCATCTTTCTTCGAATCCGAGTAAGATACCATCAGCAAGCCAGTGCCGCGAATATCCGCCGGGTACTCGAAAAACACGAGGATTTTATCGTCAATACCCTTCGGATCGTTCACCGATTTGGTGTATTGAAGAACATCGCGTTCACGGGTTTTGTTTTGCTTGTTAACAAGGATCATTTTCGACTTGACGATCCGGCTCTTGACTTCCTGTTGCTTTTCGACCTTGAGCATAATATCGCGCCCGGAAATCTGCGCCCTGCCAATGTTACAAAAAATAACAAACACGATGAAAATCAAACCAAACGACCAATATCTTTTCATACAAACCTCCTTTTCAATCGGAGAAATTTATCCCTTCGATTTTTTCATAATGATCAGCATGATCGGCGGCGTCATGAATATTCCGAGAAAAAACGCCTTTATAAAACTCTTCCTGAATCGGAACTCAACCACACCCGCAATCTGCAGACAGATAACCACATAAATCACCAGAATAATGCTCAGATTATCCAGACAGAACACCCCAAAACTATTCCACCCACCCGCAGATTGAAATTGAAAATCATTCATCCAGCGAATCAACCAGACAATCAGCCGGTAGCACCAGTAAATCAATATTCCGCCCGAAATCGCAAGAATGATCCGCGAAATGATTTTGTCTCTTCTTTCAGTTATCATCGCGTACTCCTTTTTCCGAAGACAAAGGCTGGTCTGATCCAGACTAATAAAGCCGGTAAAATGGTCAGTGCACCCAACAGGCAGCCGGTAATCGAAACGACGATCAGAAATCCGAAGAAATAAATCGGTTCGAATCCCGAAAGCATTAAGACCATAAAGCCGACGATCACGGAAGTGGCGTTATAGATAATGCCTTTTCCGCTGGTTGTCAATGTCCGGATAACGGCATTTTCAGCGTCCGCGCCTTTCTGCGCCTCGAGGCGGAATCGGTACATAAAATGAATCGTGTAGTCGATCCCGACGCCGATCATAATACTGGAAAGCATGGCGGTCGCCATGTTAAGTGTGATGCCGATATATCCCATGATGCCGAACAGGCAAAGAACAGCGCCGCTGAGCGGAATGATCGAAATCAGCCCGGCGGTCAGTGAGCGAAAAAATACAGCGACAATTAGAAAAACACTAATGATCGATAGCAAGAGGCTTCGAATTTGTCCATCGATGATCAATTCCGATAAAACGCCGATAAGCGGCGCCATTCCGGAAACCGACGGAAAATTTTCAGTCCCCAAATTTTTCGCAATATAATCCTTTGTGTCAGTGTATAATTTATACGATACCTTCGAACCGGAATCGTTCACCCGCGCCAGGATTTGCGCCTGCGTGTAATCATAATCCACAAAGCGGTCCAGATCCTTTGTATTGCCGGTCAGTGAATAGAGGAACAGATACTGCGCAACCTCCTCGTTCGTCGCCGGAATAACATTATATTGAGAACTGTCGCCGTGAAAAGCCTGATTCATCCGTTTGAGCTGATCGACGATGGAATTAGCGCGTGTCACCGCCGGTTGTTTTTCAAGAAACGCGCAAAGGTTTTCGATCTTTTTCAGGAACTCCGGATCTTTGATGTCACCCTTCGCTAAAATCGACAATGTCGAACTGCCGCCGAAATTCCGGTCGATCACGTCATTGCTCTGCCGAATCTCAGATGATTTTTTCCAATATGCAACCGGATTCGTATCGACGATAATCCGTGCAATTCCGGTGGAAATTGCAATAATCGCCAGCAGGCAAAATATTAAAAAAGGTTTGCGGAACCGAACGAAAATATGTCCCCAACCTACGAGAAACCGACTTGTCTTGTCACTGGATTCAGTCGAAGTTTTCAATATCATTGGGAAATCGAGTAATTTCAACGCGGCGGGTATGAACGTGAGGCTGAATATAAAAGCGATGGTCGTTCCGCAGGCGCAAAACAACCCGAGATGTTTCGCCGGCGGCAGAATGTGCGACTGAAGGCTCAGGAAACCGATCAGTGTCGTGAATCCGGACAGGAATACCGGCGTTGTGAGATACGAGAGAATCAATCGGATGAGACTATCTTTGTCTGCTTTCGGATTTCGGATATATTCAACGAAATATTGCGTGACGATCTGAATACTGTAACTGTTGGCGATGGCGATCAGCATCACCGGGATCATCATCTCAACAACAGTCATTTTCACATGAAAAAGAACCATCAGCCCGACTGTGAAAACAATGCTCATTATGACAACGACAAACGGTAAAAACGTACCCATCCAGCTGCGGAAACTAAAAACAAGCAACAGGATCATCAGAATGATACCATAAGGGAAGAGTTTTTTCATGTCCGAAGTCATAGTCGTCGAGACTTCCCGGCGGGTTATCGGCAATCCGGCAATATGAATCTGTTCCGGCCCTTCGTACTTATGTTTGATCGCCATGAAAGTCTGGTAAATTTCTTTGTCGGTATTTTCATGGCTGGCAACATTGAGAAAAGCGATGATGCCCGCCTTTTTAAAATCCGTCGAGACCAGCGTTCCGTAAATCATTTTATTACCGGCAATCTGTTTCTTCAGTGAGTCGATTTGCGATTCGTTCACCGGAAAATCTTCAATGAGTTCACGCACCTCGAATCCGTCCGGTGTTCCCTGAACATCGGGAACATTCGTAATAGAAGTCACCTGATCGACCGTGGCGAGCGTTTCGATTTCCGCCGTCATGGCCTCGATTTTTTCAAGCGTTCCCGGCGAAAAAATATTCTCCGATGTGAGCGAAACGACGACCAGATCGTTGCCGCCGAAAGTGTCTTCCATCTCTTTCATGGACGTAATAATCTCGAAGTCCTGCGGCATGAGCGCCTTGACGTCCGGCTCGAGTTGCATCTTGGGAATATTCCAGCCCATCAGCAATGTCAGCAGGATACTAAACGCGATAATTGTTCGCGGGTATTTCAGATCAAAATCGACGATCGCCCGGATCATTCGTCACCTTCGCTTAGACATCGATGACATTCAGCCGATCGAACTACATGATTATTTTGTCCCATCTTTCACCAATTTATCGATGTTAAAATTCATATCTTTATTTAGAATACCGTTCATGGTCAGGTCGATATACAATCCGATCGTGTCGGCAATCGAATAAGAAGAATTGAGAAAAAATTCCGGTTGGAAGACGGATTCGACTGATTTCAGAATAAGAGCGATCACGAACCGGATGTCGATGTCTTTCCGGACGAATCCCAATTGTTGGGCTTTCTTGAAAGAATCGAGTAACATAGTAACGACCTCTTCACTGAACGCGCCGACTTTTTTCCAGACTTGCGGATAGTGAATCTTGACATCGTACATCGTTTGCGGGTTCATCGCGCAGAAATGTTTATAAACTGCTTTGACGACGAGAACGACGGCGTTTAGCGGCTGTTTATCATCTGGCTGAATGGCGCGAACAGTTTCAAAGATTTTATCATAATGGTACAACAAGACGGATTCGATGAATTTATCTTTCGTAGGAAAATGCTTATAAAGCGTCTTCTTGCTGATATGCAGGTCGGCGGCGATTTTTTCGACGGACAGATTGCGAAATCCGGACACAAGAATCTGGCTCCGGGTATATTCGATGACGGATGTCATCTTCCTGCCGATATTTTCCAACTCCGATGGAAACGAATTATGTTTCATACGTTTCCAGTTTACTGCCAGGAAAAGTGAAAAACAATATTTTTTTAAAAGAATAAATCCATTTCACCTCCAACTTTCAATTTCCGAATTCCGAGTCGTCTATCATAAGGCTAAAGATATTTAAAAACGGTAATTTTACTCAGTGTGATAATCAGCAATTCCTCGCCGTAAAAAAGTGTTTGAATTAATCAAAAAAATGCCGTATAATAGCGCGCTTTTTCCGTTATGAACTGATTAATCTTTCCGATTCAGACGGAAATGTGTCGTTGAGAACTTTATATAGGAGGGTTTATGCGAGATGGAGAAACGAACTCATGGATACGGCCCGCACTTAATGTTGGATTTGAATGATTGCAATCCAGAAATCTTGAATGACCTCGAAGCCTGCTTCAAACTTTTATCCGAACTCCCGCCCCAAATCAAAATGACGAAAATTACCCAGCCCTACGTTTTCCGGTACAATGCTGACGATCCGGAAGAGAGTGGTATTACAGGCATCGTCATCATCGCGGAGAGTCATATTTCGCTTCATACTTACCCGAAGAAAAAATTCGTCTTTGTCGATCTTTTTTCATGCAAGCCTTTTGACACGGAGAAAGCGAAGAATCACGTTGTGAACTTCTTCCAATCAAAATCCGTCAAGTCTTTCGTTCGCGAGAGAGGCGAGGATTTTCCCGTATCGGCAAAAACCAGAACCGAATAAACACATGACTTACAAAAGTTCTACCGGGGCTTTCTGCGCGCTCGCCGAGCCCTATTGTAATTATGATAAAGCCAAAATTGTCGTCCTGCCGATTCCTTACGACGATACATCGACATGGCAAAAAGGCGCCGACGAAGGTCCCGAGGCGCTGATCGACGCGTCCGGCTATCTGGAACTCTACGACATCGAAACCGATTCGATGGTCTATAAGCAGGGAATCGCCACGCTGGAGCCGGTTGTCTGTCCTGAAGAACCCGAACTGATGGTGAATACCGTTTACAAGACAGTCAAAGGACTTTTGAACGATAAGAAATTTGTCGTCGGACTCGGCGGCGAACACACGATCAGCATCGGAATTGTAAAGGCCATGGCAGAGCGTTACAAAGACTTGACTGTTCTGCAGTTCGACGCACATTCCGACTTGCGCGAATCCTACAAAGGCAGCCGGTACAATCACGCCTGCGTCATGGCACGCGCGCACGAATACGCAAAGATCGTTCAGGTCGGGATTCGCTCGATGGACATCAGTGAACTCGGCATCATGGACAAGAGCCGCGTTTTCTTTGCGCACGATTTTTACAACACGGAAAATGTCATTGAAAAAATTGTCGATCTGTTGACGGAAAATGTCTTTATCACTGTCGATTTGGACGTGTTCGATCCGTCTTTCTTTCCATCGACGGGAACGCCCGAACCCGGCGGTCTGGGCTGGTATGATGTTTTAAAAGTCATTCAAGCCGTAGCGGGCGCAAAAAATATCGTCAGTATGGACGTCAACGAACTGATGCCAATATCGACGAACCGCGCCCCGGACTTTGCCGCCGCCAAACTGATCTACCGAACGCTTAGCATGATTTTTTCAGGAGTAAAGAACGATGAAAAAAAGTGACTATCTCCAGAAGACCATTCAGCACATTGATGTCAAATCGTTTGACGCGCGACCGATAATCGACTCTTATCGCGGCATGGCATTTCAGGCACGGAATCTCGCCGTCGCGGCGGACATTCTGAACCGCATGTTGAAAGACAAAGACTGCAATGTAATTCTGACGCTGGCCGGTTCGCTTTTCAGCGCCGGACTCAAGAATGTCGTCGTCGATATGATCGAAGCCAATATGGTGGACGCGATCGTTTCAACCGGCGCCGTCATCGTCGATCAGGATTTCTTCGAAGCGCTCGGTTTCAAACATTACATCGGCACACCGTTCGTTCATGACAGCGCCCTCCGTGATCTGGCCATCGACCGGATTTACGACACTTATATCGACGAGGACGAACTCCGGATTTGCGATGAGACAATCGCAAAAATCGCCAATTCCCTTCCGCCACGGCCATATTCCTCCAGAGAATTTATTTTTGAGATGGGGAAATATCTCGAAAAGAACGGCGTGAAGACCGACAAATCAGTCGTCTTCTCCGCCTATAAAAATGAAGTGCCGATCTTCGTTCCGGCATTTTCGGATTGCTCCGCCGGTTTCGGTTTGATCCATCATCAGTGGAACCGAAAAGGCAACATGCTGACGCTCGATTCGGCACGCGATTTCCTCGAACTGACAAAGATCAAGATCGCAACGAAAGAGACGGGCATTCTAATGATCGGCGGCGGCGTTCCAAAAAATTTCACTCAGGATGTCGTCGTGGCCACCGAAGTTCTCGGCGAAGAGAAGCCGATGCACAAATATGCCATTCAACTCACCGTTGCCGACGAGCGGGACGGTGGGCTTTCCGGTTCGACGCTCAAGGAAGCCAGTTCGTGGGGAAAAGTCGATACGACTTACGAGCAAATGGTTTTCGGCGAAGCGACCGTCACGATGCCGCTGTTGATTAGCGACGCTTATCATCGCGGATACTGGAAAGAGCGTCAACCGGCGCGGTTTGCCCGGCTTTTCTGACCAACAATCAATCCTTTTTCTAAATAAAATCACCCAATGTGTCGAGTCGTAATCGACATACTTATGGCAATTTTGTCGAGTGGCAGTCGACAAATTTGTGGCAATTTTGTCGATTAGGAATTGACAAACAGATGGAGTGAACCGGGAATCATTCCGGCTGTGGAACTCTGACCGTCCCGAAATTCCCCCAACTACTCGTTACAGTAAGTTACTCGCCAGTTCCGCTAACTCCGACCGTTCCCCTTTTTCCAGGTTGACATGCGCGTAGAGTTTCTGGCTTTTCATCTTGTCGATCAGGTAGCAAAGCCCGTTTGAATGAATGTCCAGATACGGATGATCGATTTGGAAAATATCTCCGGTGAAAACGAGTTTTGTGCCGTCGCCTGCCCGCGTAATGATAGTTTTGATTTCATGCGGTGTCAGATTTTGCGCTTCATCGACGATGAAATAGATCTTTACGAGACTTCGCCCGCGAATATATGACAACGGCGAAATGACCAATTTCTCCTCTTCCAGTAGTTCCTTGATGCGTTTGTGCTTGGGATTCGATTCGGGAAATTGATTCCGGATCACACCGAGGTTATCGAACAGCGGCTGCATGTACGGATCGAGTTTCGACTTGATGTCGCCGGGCAGAAAACCAATGTCTTTGTTGCTGAGCGGAACGATCGGCCGCGCCATATAAATTTGGGTATATAATTTCCGGCATTCAAGCGCCGCCGCCAATGCCAACAGTGTTTTTCCCGTGCCCGCTTTTCCCGACAGACTGACAAGTTTGATATCCGGATTCATGAGCGCATCGAGTGCGAAAGTCTGTTCGGCATTTCTGGAAATAATGCCGTAAGCCGGAATTTTATCGACGCGTTTGATCCGGCGCTGCACTCCATCGAAAGTCGCCAAAACCGAATGTCTCTCATTCCGAAGGATCATATATTCATTTGGCGTCAAATCATCTTCTATCGGTAATAATTCCGAAGCGTCAATTGTGAATGGTTCGGAGTAAAACCGGTTGAGCAGATCGGGCGAAACATCATTGACGATCCGATGCCCGGAATAAAGCGACTGGATGTTCTCCACGTGATCGTTCCGGTAATCCTGCGCCATCAGCCGGATCGCCTTGGCTTTCATCCTCAAACCGACATCTTTCGTCACGAGAATGACCGGCGTCTTCGGTGTCTCCTTCGCCAGATAATAAGCGATGTTCAAAATATGATGGTCGGGAACATTCGCTGGAAAATTGATCGCCAAATCCTCATGGAACTTACGTTCGAGTTTGATGGAAATGTTTCCGAGTCCCGGCCCGATCGTCACGCCGCCGTCGAACAATTTATCGCCACTGAGCGTATCCAGATTTCGGACAAATTCTCGCGCGTGAAAGTTCAGCGTGTCATGGCCGACCTTGAAGTGGTCGAGTTCTTCCAGAACGGTGATCGGCACGACGATGTCGTTCTCCTCAAACTGGTGAATACAGGCGCTGTCGTGAAGAATGACGTTCGTGTCGAGAACAAAGATTTTTTTCTTAGAACGCGGCATAGATTTTCGTCTCCATGGCGAAAGATTCGACCGGGATAAATGATTTTAATCCGTTTATTTTCATTCGTTAAAATATATAAAAAAATTTGGCAGGTGCGCAATTAGTAATTTTATTGATATTTTTATCGGGTTTCATTCCGCGATCGCGGTGAATAGATGCTCGATCTCTTTGCGTTTGCGCCGAAGATTGGAAAGTTCGATGATGAGTTTTTCCGTATCTTCTTTGGCCTTTTCGGCGACTTTGATGCGCTCGCGGAGTTGTTTGATCTGTTGTTCCGTATCGGCAACGAG
>JAQUKI010000066.1 GCA_028719225.1 Fidelibacterota bacterium
GTTTTAAGACAAGTCGGCGCTTCGGACGTCGTCAATATCGAAATCAGTCAGGGTGAGCGCATCGCCGAGCGGCTCATTTCGCCCGAGATCAAAGACAAGATGCAAATCGCGGGAAATATCTACTTCGCTGAAGTCACCGTTTCGCGGCAATTCATTGGTAAATCGATTCTTGAACTCGAATTGCGGAAACGCTCGAACATAAACGTCATCGGCATTAAACGCATTCATACGGACATCGACGACATTGGCAATCCGCGTGAAGAATCCGCCGTGGAATTCCCGAAACCGACGACCGTTCTGGCCAAAGGCGACATCCTGATTGTCGTCGGAACCGAAACCGATATCGAACACCTGAAGGAACTATAAATGTTACTGGTTAACCGAAACCGTCTTTATTTTTTCTATATTTTGGTTTGCGGAATCATTACGGCATTAGCGATCAACAGTTATTGGGTTTTTCACAAATTCAACCTTTCCGCAAATCCCGATCTTAAATATCATTCGGAAAACTTCATCTACTTCGTTATCCTTTCAATGCTGATTTTCCTCTTTATATTTATACATATCATTTACCGGAGCAAGGATATTTATAAAGAGCTGGATAAAACGATCGATCTGGTCAAACAAGGAACCCCGCTTACCGAAGACCATCTTAAAAAGATCGATGTTCTCGGCCAAAAGATATTCGCGATCAATTCGACCCTGAATATTTTAAATGAAAAGAAAACGCTGAAAATCACGTCTCAATCCTATCTCGTTGATTTCCTCATCGGATATATCCATCAGAATATGCTGATCACCGATATTCAAGGCCGGATTCTGAAAGTGACAAATTCGCTCCTTCATAAATATAATGTCGAAGAAAAAGAGATCGTCGATCGATTCATCCACTCGTTCGTCCAGAATCTAAATTTCTTCGTTGTTGTCGCTGATCTCCGGGGCAGTAAGAACACTTCGTTTGAAGCATCGGTAAAGTTCAACAAAGACGAAAATTTTGTCATTTGTTATCTTTCCTTTTATCCGGTCTATAATCAAAAAAACGAACTGACCAACTGCATCTGTTTTATCATGGACGAAACGGAATTTCTCGCCAGCATTAAAGAACAGTCGAACGGTCAGTAGAACCAGATTCCTTCTACTTTTAAACTAAAAATAAAAAGCGGCAGACATTTGTCCGCCGCTTAACGCATCTTCTCGTTTTTCAGAGAGGATTATCTATCTTTGCTGCTTCTTCTTCCGTTGTTCTTCAACGACAGTTTCTTCGATGTTTTTCGGCAACGGCGCATAATTCAGGAATTCCATCGAGAACGCCGCACGACCGCTGGAAATCGTCCGCAATGCCGAAGCGTATCCGAACATTTCCATCAGCGGAACGAGACCGGTCAGTTTCTGAGAACCCTTTCTGTGACGCCGCATGTTTTCGATTTTTCCGCGTCTGCGGTTGATGTCGCCGATAGCATCACCCATATACTCATCTGGCGTATTCACTTCGATTTTCATAATAGGTTCGAGCAGTTGCGGCGCGGCTTTGCTGATGATCTCTCTCATTGCCTGATGCGTGCAAATCCGGAATGCCATTTCACTCGAATCCACCGCATGATAACTTCCATCAACCAGAACGAACTTCATATCCACGATCGGATAGTTGGCATACAAACCCGCTTCACAGGCTTCGAAGAACGCTTTCTGAACCGCCGGAATATATTCGCGCGGAATATTGCCTCCTTTGACGTGATCGACAAATTCGTTGCCATGTCCCTGATTCGGTTCCAAACGGAAGACGATGTGTGCGAACTGTCCCTTGCCGCCCGTCTGTTTTTTATATCGATAAGTATGTTCGACTTCCCGCGTGATTGTTTCCCGATATGCTACTGCCGGTTCGCCTACGACAACTTCAATCTTATATTCCGTTTTAAGACGATCGACGATGATCTCCAGATGCAGTTCGCCCATTCCGGAAATAACCGTCTCTTCCGTTTCGCCGTCAAATCGGACTTTAAATGACGGATCTTCGAGCGCTAACCGGCTCAATGCAATCGAAAGCCTGTCCCGTTCTTTGTTGCTGGCCGGTTCGATCTTCATATCCAGAACAGTTTCCGGATAATGGATATTTTCCAGTAAAACCGGCTCATTTTCCGAACAAAGCGTATCACCGGTCGTTGTATATTTCATTCCGATCAACGCGCCAATATCGCCAGCCTTTAATTCGGTTATTTCCTGACGATCGTCGGCGTGAATTCGCATGATTCGGCCGATCCGTTCGCGCTTCATTTTGGTGGAATTATAGACATAAGAGCCGGAATTGAGTTCCCCGGAGTAAACGCGAATGAAGGTTTGTTGTCCGACATATGCATCGTTAGTGATTTTAAATGCTAACGCCGAAAACGGTTCTTTGAAAACCGGCTTCCGGGTGATCGGTGTCTCGGGATGTTTAACGTCTTTTCCGATCACAACACCTCTGTCAACCGGCGACGGCAGATAATCGATAACCGCATCCAGCAACAGGCGAACGCCTTTATTCTTGAAAGCCGTTCCGCAGAAAACCGGCGTTACGCAAAGCGTCAACACCGCATATCTCGCCGCCCGTTTGATGTCTTCAATAGTCGGTTCTTCGCCATCCAAATATTTCGTCATCAACGATTCGTCGTAATCGGCAAGTTTTTCTACTAAATCGGTATGGAATTTTTTAGCGCTTTTCTGCATGTCTTCCGGAATTTCCGATTCAACAACATCCAGATCGTTATATGTGAAAGATTTCATCGTCACCAGATCGACAACGCCCTTGAATTCGGATTCCTGGCCGATCGGCAATTGAAACAACACCGCATTGGCGCCTAACATTTCATTCATCTGTTCGACCGCCTGAAAAAGGTCGGAACCTTGCCGATCCATCTTATTGATAAAGGCGATGCGCGGAACTTTGTAATTATCAGCCTGATGCCAAACGGTCTCGCTTTGCGGCTCGACGCCGCCGACGGCGCAGAAAACCATCACAATTCCGTCCAAAACTCTCAACGATCTTTCCACTTCAAGCGTAAAATCGATATGTCCCGGTGTGTCGATCAGGTTGATCTGGTGATCTTTCCAATAAGTCGTGATCGCCGCCGATGTGATCGTAATGCCGCGTTCCTGTTCCTGCTTCATGAAGTCCATAACGGCCTGACCGTCGTGAACTTCGCCCATTTTATGCGTAACACCAGTAAAGAACAGGATGCGTTCGCTCGTCGTGGTCTTTCCCGCGTCGATATGCGCGACGATCCCGATATTTCGTATCTTTTGTATCATTCCACTGTCCATTCAAAAACTCCTAAAATTTCAAAGACTGTAAATTTAAAAAATTGGCGGATTAATTAAAATGAATTTCTCATACATTAACTATAAATAATTTAACATAAGTCGTCTGAATGATGTTTTGTTTTAGATGACTTTTGGGCTGTTTTCGTTACGAATGGTAATAAAGTTAGTTAAACCTTTAGTATAAAATCTGTGCCCTACGTATATATTTGTACGCTTTACTCATAACATTGTCAGAATCACAGATTACACTGATTTAAGGATTTCACAGATTCCCTTTCACGGCTTTGTTCTCCATAATCAGCGAAATCTGCGTAATCCGTTTAATCAGTGATTCAGACATTTTCCACCACATAGATATCATTCTCCGTCAGCCCCTACATTTTTTAAAGAGGCTTATCCAACACTTCGCGGACCTTTGCCCATACTTCCGTCGGTTTGTACGGCTTCTGAATAAAAGATTTCAATCCGCGGGACAGTAGATCGGATCGCTTCTCCGGTTCAATATAGCCGCTGGCTATAATTACCTTCACCTGCGGATTCACCACGATAAGCCGTTCAAAGAGTTCGATTCCATTCATGACGGGCAGGCCGATGTCGCTGATGATTAAGTCGATTTCCGATCTTTGTTCGTTGTATTTCTGTAAACCGGCTTTACCATCGACGGCAGTTACCACGTGATACCCTTTTTTCTCCAGGACTTCTTTTAAAAAGTTCTGCACCATTTCTTCATCTTCTATGATGAGGATGGTTTCATTTCCGCCGGCAATGTCCTTGATTTCTTGATCTATCGAAATTTCCAGCGATTCAGATCCCTTAGGAACGGGTAGATAAACCGTAAATGCAGTGCCTTTCCCCAAAGCGCTGTCAACAAGAATAAAACCATTGTGGTTGGTTACGATGCCAAAGACTATTGAGAGCCCTAAACCGGTTCCTTTTCCATGTTCTTTGGTAGTAAAGAACGGATCGAAGATACGCTTGATTGTCATTTCACTGATGCCTGTTCCGGTATCCGAGATTTCAATTCGAACATATTCTGTGGCGGATGCCTGCGGCAGGAGCAATCGGACGGCATCGCCCATCACGGTACCGGTCCGGACCGTTAACGAACCACCATTCGGCATGGCATCTCGAGCGTTCACACAAAGGTTCAGTAAAACCTGATGAAGTTGGCCGGCGTCGCCCAGTAAGAAAGGAATCTTTCCCATCTGCGTCTTGACTTCAATCGTTTTCGGGAAGGTTTCAGTAAATAATTTCATCAGTTCTTCGATGATCTGGTTAATGTTGACCGCTTGCAAACTGGGTTCGGATTTCCGGGCGAAGGTTAGCAGTTGTTTGACCAGCGCAGTACCGCGCTGTCCGGCTTTCTGGATCGCCTGAAGGCTATTAGCCATCTGTGTTGTTTGCACTTCTCCCATTTCTATCAGAGAGGCGTGACCGATGATGATCGCAAGGATGTTATTGAAATCATGGGCAATGCCCGCTGCGAGCGTACCCAAACTTTCAAGTTTCTGGCCGCGCTGGAGCTGCATCTCAAGGATTTTCTTAGTCTCTTCCGCCCGCTTGCGCTCTGAAATGTCGCGGATGCTGCCAACGATTTTTTTCTGATGGCTCAAGGCATCCATGTGGAGTGATGAAGTAATGGAACAGGGAATCAGGGAGCCGTCTTTGTTACTGAGATGTATTTCGAAATCACTAACAGCACCATGTTCCTTTAATTCCGTCAGAAAAACCTGTCGTCGTTCAGGATCGGCATAGAATTCAGACATCGATTTGCCGATTACCTCTTTCCGATGATACTGGCCTTTTGAGAGAATCTCGATGGATGGGCTGATTTCGATGATTGTCCCTTCCTCTGTAGTTTCATAGTAGGCGTCCTTCACATTCTCGAAAATGCCGCGGAATTTTTCTTCGCTTTTCTGGAGCGCTTCTTTCGCCTGCTTGCGCTCAGTAATGTCCCTAATATTACACTGAATGACTTTTCTGTGGTCCATAAGATAAACGTTGCTGACGAACTCTACATCGAATCTTCTGCCGTCAGCGGTTTTTAGCGGCAAATCTTCATAACGAATGTATTTCTTCTCTTGCAATTCCATAAGATTCGTTTTATTCGAAACTATATCCTTGAAAAATCCCAGATCCCAGAGCATTTTTCCACAGATTGCTTCCCGTGATATTCCCAACATTTCTACTAAAAATGGATTCACATCATCGATTATACCGGTCTCAGCATCCAGGATGAGAATGCCATCTCTCGCCGCTTCAAAGAGCCGCCGATATCGGATCTCGGAAACAGCTATTGTGTTTTCAGCCTGTTTGCGCTTAGTGATATCCTGTATGATGGCGAAAGTTGCCGCCTCTCCGTTGTAATCGATAATTCTGTATCTTACCTCTACATCAATAACTGTCCCATCTTTTTTTAGAAAGATGGTTTCATATCGATATAGTTCAGGCTTTCCGGCCTCACGATTTTTCTTCCGTTCGTATAGGTCTTTTAATCCTTGTTCGGAATAAATTTTAAGGAAGTTCAGATCAATTATCTCTGTAGGTGTATATCCCAGCATTTCGGCAAACTGAGCATTGGCGAACATGATCCGATCATGTTGGGTAATTTCAATGCCATCGTGGGCATTTTCGACGATCAGGCGGTATTTCTCTTCGCTCTCGCGCAGGGCTTCCTCTGCCCGTTTGTGTTTGGTGATGTCCCTTACAATATGCACCAGACCCACTATGTTGTTTTTCTCGTCGAAGCGCGGTAGTGCTTTTACTTCAATAAACTTATTCAGGTGCGGCTCAAAAATTTCAAACGCAGAAAATTTGCCGGTTTTCAAACTCTCACATCCGGGGCAGCCTGCAGGAGGACAGTTTTTACCATGATAGGAAGCAAAACATTTTGCAGACAAAATTTCCTGTGCGTTTTTCCCAAGCAGTCTTTCGCCTGCTTTATTCGAGCGGGTGATATTGAAATCCATATCGTGAATGGAAATGGACTCGTTTAAAATATCAAAAGTTTCTTCCCAGTCTTTTGTTATCTGCTGAAGATCTTTTTCAGAGCTTTTACGTTCGGTGACGACTGCGCCCATAAGTAAGCCGACGATACAATTAACGATCATCAGCAGTTGCAGTTCGCTCAGCCGAGCGAAGTCAAATCGAAAAAGCCACAACGCTGTTATCACCCCAAAATTCAACGCCACAATTCCGACTGTGATTCCCCTGAAACCACGTTGCAGAGCAATCCAGATGAGCGGCAAGAAAATAAGATACAAGGGCTGAAATTCATCCAGGATGTGCGCGCCGAAAACCCAGTAGAGCACAAAAACAAGGCTGAACGCTTGCCCTATGACAGAAAGTGTTTGATGCGGAAATGACCGATGTTCGGACAACCTAACCGGCTGTCCTTCTACAAATCGTTTTAAGCCCGGCATTACATAAATAAGCAGAAAGGGTGTGACGGTTAGAACACCTACCGTTTCACCAATCCACCAATGAAAAATCATGCTGAGGACTTCATTTCGCGGCATCTCACCGCTCAATGTGGAACCCGAAATGGAAAGTACGGCAAGAATCGTTGAAACAAGTACAGTCGTGAAAATCAAGAAAACTACATCTCGTGATTTTTGTAGTTGCCAGTTGAAGCGAGTTCGGTGGCGCAGGAACGCGATGGCAACACCATAAATCAAAGATATAAAGAATGCCCATAGAAAAAGGGTTTCGGGAGGCTGAGGGATGTGATAGATGAAAAAACTGCTTAAGAGAGAAGATATACCCAGCGCTGGCGCGAATCTCGCCCCGAACACCAATAATAGGGCAAAACCGAGCCCGGCAGGCGGATACCACGCAACAATTCCGGGGAGTTCTTCAAATGTTTGCGTAAAAAAGTCGAGAATGATGAATGCGAAGAGATATGCGGTGACAATCAACGAGATGCGCCAAAGCGAACGCGGGGCGCGGTGCAATTCGGTAGTGTCAGATGGAGTGCCGGTTTTCTTTTTCATGTTTCACTCGGGATTTAGTTAGCAGTGGCAAAGGGTCAATCACCGTTCGCTTTCTTTGATTCTCAACTTCGCCTCAATCTTCTTGTAATCGGTACTCAGTTTTTGGGTGAAGTGTTTGTCGTTAAAAGCTTTTAGCCTCTTCATATTAAAATATAAGGTAGAGTTTTTTAATATGCAATTAATGTTAGGAAAGTTTAATCAACAATTCAGACATTTTCCCTCTTCCATCGGCACACTCTGCGTAATCGCCGTAATCCGTTTAATCAGTGATTATGACTATTTTATCTCTGCGGCTCAGAACGACAGACTACTCTTCTACCTTTTCTTCGTGCCTTGGGGTTTTGGTGGTTATGCCCCTTTTTTCTATCTACAACTTCCAATAGATGTTTCGCTTATTACAAAACCGGATGATCGTCCAGAGACACATCGTCCAGATCAATCCCCAAAGTATTCCGTTATACCCGGTCTTGTCGAGCAGAAAATGTTGCCAGGCCGGCGACTGCCACAATCCCGCCCACTGCGTCAGCGTTTGGTTCGGATAACCGGAAAAGAAAGCTTCCAATCCCAGAGCGCGGAATGTCAGCCGCATAATGATCTGCATGAAATACGCCAATAAGGCGTTGACGCCGAGAACACGAAACGGCGCCGTCCATTTTTTGTGTCCTTTAAGATCGACGATATAATAAATCCCGACGAATACTAAACAAGCCAGTCCCGCTGTAAACATCGCATAAGAAGCCGAAACATCGGCTTTATTAAAACAAAGTTGCCAGGTTCCGGTAAAATATCCAATCTTGTGAATGATATATCCGCCCAACATGAAGATTCCCGCCAGCATCGATCCCTGACGAACGATCTTCCGGCTCTCTTTTGAGGCAACCGCTTCGCCGAGTAAAACACCGACCATCGTAATGCAGGCGTAAGAAATGGAAACCCACGGAAGACAATGAATTCTCAATGGCCGCATCAGTGAACCGTCCAATTGACCGATTTTAAAGAAAAGCTGATTTGTTTCGCCGGCATGAAGCCACCAGCCGACAAATTGAGACATGACGATATGAAACGCAAGCAGGCTAAAAATCGCAATCCATCTTCCCCGACGCGACAATTGCATTGAAAGTGACGCGATGAGATACGACAGCGCAATTGCCTGAAGAATTCCCCACCACCACGAAATTCCAAAGATCAGGCTGATGTATAAAACGCCTGCAATATAAAGTTTCAATGTTCGGCTAAAGATTCGCCGCCGCCATTCTTTTCCGCGCGTCAACCGGCTGAGCGGAATGCAAAGTCCGACGATAAATACAAAAAACGGAGCGACCAGATCGGTTACGGTCAGACCGATATTTTTTAGATTCGCTTCCGGCAATGAAGCGATTTGTTCATCCGACAAACCTTCTGTCTTTTTTTCTTCGATAATTTGTTCCCACGCCGCTTCGGCATGATGCCATGTCGAGACCCGTAAACTTCCAAACCACGACATCTGTTGCGGCAAATTCCGGTAACCTGCCACCTGAATGACAAAAACCATCAGGAAAATCGTCAATCCGCGAAAGGTATCGATCGCATCGATTCTTGTCGGAACAGAGCTATCATTCTTAACCACAAATCCTCCAAAACACAAATGAAATGAACCTAACCATCATAATCACTCTATTCTACCCAATAAACCAGGATTAATCGCGAAGTACACCGAAGACGCGGAAAAAGCAGAGACAATATTGTAGACAATTTTAATCACAACTTTATTCCGACCTTCACTCAACTATCCCGCCGTAGCCGTACAAGTAATCAACCTAATCAACCTAATCCAACCTAATCAACCTAATCCAACCTAATCAACACAATCAACCTGATTGACCCAATCCACCTACTCAACAAGTCCGTTTTTCATGGCGTATTTCATGACTTCGGCATTATTTCTCAACCCCGTTTTTTCTAACAACCGCGACCGGTTCGTGCTGATCGTCTTGACGCTTAAATTCAGTTCCAATGCAATCTCAGAAACAGTTTTTCCGGCGGCCAGCATTTTCATTACCTGAAACTCCCGGTTGGACAGGCGTTCGTGAAGAGATTTTTCCGAATGATCATCTATTTCGGACGCTAATTTGATCGCTAACGACGGATTGATATATTTGCCTTTGTGATATATTTGCCTGACAGCGGATAAAAGTTCGGCTGATGCGCTGTCTTTGGTCAAATATCCGTCTGCGCCCGATTTCAGGACTCGTATCGCATATTGATCTTCGGAATACATCGTCAATACCAGAATCTTCGACGGGATTTTCTGATTCTTCACCTGTCTGATAATTTCTATGCCGCTTTTTCCGGGCAATGAAATGTCCAAAAGAATCACATCCGGCCGATGTTTTTCGATCTTGGCAAGTCCTTCGTCGCCG
The DNA here is from genome assembly GCA_028719225.1 of Fidelibacterota bacterium. GTDB lineage: Bacteria > Fidelibacterota > UBA2242 > UBA2242 > UBA2242 > 0-14-0-20-45-22. The sequence goes on from JAQUKI010000066.1 coordinate 9,689, forward strand.
GTTCTCGCTTCGTCAACAACTTCGATGTCGGATTCATCGCTGAAAATCTGTTTCAATCCTTCACGAACGACCGTATGATCGTCAATGATCAAAACACGGATCATGTAATATCCTTATGATCGAGCGGGATCGTAACCTGAACGGTCGTTCCGCCATTTACCGGGGCTTGTATTTCAACGCGTCCGCCAAATGGATAAACTCTTTCGCGAACGCCGATAAGTCCGAGTGATTGCGGATCGAATATTTTTTCTTCGGGAATACCGACGCCGTTATCCCGAATATTCATATTTAAAGTATGATCTGTGATGGCCAGTTCGGCATCGACATGCGTGGCAGACGAATGTCTCGCGACGTTTGTGAGAGTTTCCTGAAAAATACGAAAAATGGCGATGGCACGGTTCTGATCGAGTGTTATCTCTTCCTGACCCAATTTCAGATTGCATGAAATCCCTGTTCGGTTTTGAAATTCACCGCAATACCATTCTATTGCCGCGGTCAAACCCAGATCGTCGAGTAATCCCGGCCTGAGTTCTGTGGAAAGCCGCCGAACAGTTTGGATCGTGGAATCGATGAGCTGCGACATGGATTCGATCTTATCGAGAACCGTCTTTTGGTCGGGCAGTACTTTTTTCATGAGCCAGTTCAGGTCCATTTTTAAAGCCGTCATGGATTGCCCGAGTTCGTCGTGGATTTCGCGGGCGATGTTGGCGCGTTCCTCTTCACGGATCGATTGTAAATGCGTTGAGAGATTTCGCAGTTCGTCACGCGAGTTTTTCAATTCTCTTTCAACCTGTTTCCGGTCGGTAATATCGATGACGATCCCGCGAAGTCCGGAAGGCGAACCTTCATGGCGGATCGGATTGGAAAATATTAACGCGTGAAAAACGCTTCCGTCTTTACGCTGGGCGGTGTATTCGTGTCCTTCGACCTTCTTGCTTTTTAAAATGTGATAGACGTTTTCAGTTACCCGTTTTCTATCTTCAGGAATGAAGAGTTGCGTAAATATGATGCCTTTTGCAATATCTTCCTCTGAATAACCGAATGTCTCGTAACCATTTTGATTGCTAAACCGGCACTTTCCGTCAATATCGAGTTCAAAGATCGTTTGCGGCAGATGATCGATTAATTCGCGGAAATTCCTTTTATATTCTCTTTTCAGCGGCATATTCAATCGGGCAATTCAAACGCGTCTTCCAGCGCGGTTTTGGCCACATCCATCTCTTTTTCATCGATAATCAAACTGACGGACGAAATGCTCGTCGAAATACCGAGAATGTTGATTTCCGCCTGACCAAGCGTTGCGCATGTTTGGCCTGCAATGAGCGGCTTTTCACGGAAATGCGGCCCATAAATGCAAATAATACCGACATCTTCTAACCAGCGGTCGCCTTTTGCCTGAACGACATTGCGCAGGCCTTCGATGATCGATTGAACTATTTTCTTAAATCCCGACTGGAAGCAAAAAGTGATGTCAGCGGTTCCTTCGCGGTTCCAACTTTCCGTAATGAATTCGATGTTAACGTGATTTTGCCCGAGAAAGCTGAGAACCCTTCCGGCAATTCCGGGTTGATTGGGTGCGGAGAGAATCGAGACCAAAACCAGATC
>JAQUKI010000067.1 GCA_028719225.1 Fidelibacterota bacterium
TTTGGATTTTCTGATAACGCTCCTGTGATTCCGGTATATCTTTTTCCTTTGCCAGCGCACGGCTCTCAATCTCCATCTGACTGATTTTCCGTTCGACTTCGTCCAATTCCACGGGAAGTGAATCTATTTCAAGGCGCAAACGGCTGGCCGCTTCGTCGATCAGATCGATCGCTTTGTCGGGTAAAAACCGGTCGGTAATGTACCGATGCGAGAGTTCGACCGCCGCGATCAACGCTGCGTCTTTAATCCGGATTCCGTGATGAATTTCGTATTTGTCTTTGATACCACGCAAAATGGATATGGAATCTTCAACCGAAGGTTCATCGACGAGAACCGGCTGGAAACGACGTTCCAGCGCTTTATCTTTCTCGATATATTTCCGGTATTCATCTAGTGTTGTGGCGCCAATGCAACGCATTTCGCCTCGCGCCAACGCCGGTTTCAGCAGATTCGACGCATCGACGGAACCTTCCGCCGCTCCCGCTCCAACGACCGTATGAATTTCGTCGATGAAAAGAATAATGGTTCCCTCCGCTTCGGTGATCTCGCGGACGACCGATTTCAGACGATCTTCAAATTCGCCTCGATATTTTGCACCGGCGATCAGCGCGCCCATGTCCAACGCCATCACGCGCTTATTTTTAATACCTTCCGGAACGTCCTGAGCAACGATTCGGAGCGCCAACCCTTCTGCGATTGCCGTCTTGCCAACGCCGGGATCGCCAATGAGAACCGGATTATTTTTTGTTCTGCGCGTCAAGACCTGAAGTACACGGCGAATTTCGTCTTCTCTGCCGATAACCGGATCGAGTTTTCCCTTTCTCGCCAGATCGTTCAAGTCCCGACAGTAGCGTTTCAGCGCCTGATATTTATCTTCCGGCGTTTGGTCTATGACCTGCTGGCTGCCACGAATTTCCTTCAAAGCAGACAACAGCGTTTCTTGTGTGATACCGCTTTTCTTGAACAGCGCTTTCAATTCGTCCTTAGCGGTTTCCTGTAATGCCAAAATCAAATGTTCGACGCTGATGTATTCGTCTTGCAATTGTTTGGTGAATACTTCGGCCGATCGAAACATCTGATCGGAAAGCGTGCTGATGTACGGCTGACCGACAGCGCCAGTGATCTTGGGAAATCGCCCGGTCATACGTTCGACCTCTTCCATGATTGGATCGGTATTTCCGACAATTTTTTGTAAAACGACTAAACCAATGTTATCAGGCGTCGTGAGTATAGATGAGAAAAAATGTTCCGGCTGGATTTCCTGATTATTCAGATTAATTGCCAGTTCGAAAGCGTTTTTAACGATCTCCTGCGCCTTGATCGTCAGTTTATCAAACGAAATCATGTGATTCCTCCTTCTTCTAAAACGAATATGGAATCCCGAATTGGATCTGCCATAACTTTTCTTTTTCAGAGAGCGTTTTCGGATTGAGTTTCTTCGCATAGTCAATCCGAATCGGACCTAATGGAGAAGCAATAGTCAAGCCAATTCCTGTGTTCCAGCGATAGGTTTGAGATTTGAGATCGGAAAAACTGTCGGCAAGATTGCCGCCGTCGATAAACACTTCACAGCCGAGCAGCCAGAAGAGCGGAAATCGAATTTCAGCATTGGTGAGCACTTTAATGTCTTTTCCGAGGGCGGTTCCACCGAGTGTACCATCATCGGTAAATAATTTACGTTCCGGCCAGCCTCGGAGACTCGTTTCTCCGCCGAGATAAAATTTTTCATAAACCGGCGTTTCTTTTTTTGTAAAGGAAGTCATCCATCCAACCTTTGCGCGACCCGCCAGGACAAAAGGTCCAAAGACATTGAAATATTGGCTGAAAGCTGTTTCCAACTTGAAGTAATCCTGCGTTCCGCCCAGCACTAAACCGACAATTTTTCCAGTGAAGGTCATCAGTGTACCACTTTTCGGGAAGAGGAAATTGTCCCGATAATCCCGGCGCAAGTTAAATGAGATCGCCCGTTCCAACTCGGACTCGGAATAGTCGCCCGGTGCGGGATCGTATTTCCAGCGAATGCCTTGCATCTGGAGCATAGTCTTCAGGTAAAAACGCTTGTTCGGCTGGTAGATTACAGCCGCTTCACCGCCGAAACTCGTCTTTTCCTGTTCTTCCAGCAGTTGGTTTTCAACAAAAAGCCGAAATGTGTTGGACGACCGAAATCCGAGCAACCACGGTTCAACCCAAAGTATTTCCGCTTCTGTCATCGGGCGGGAAAGAATATTTGTCAGGTTCAGGGACGTAGTGACAGAAGTGCTCAAGCGACTTCCTCTGCCAAACATGTTCCGGTGCAACCATTCACCGGTCACTTCAAACGAAGTGTAAGGGTCATTTCCGGACAAAATACCGCGATCCTGACCGAGACTGAAATCCAGTCCGAGGTAGTGCATGTCCAATTCCCGCACATCGGCGATTAAATTCAGTGTATGCTCGACCGTATCGATGTCCGCTAAGCGAATATTCGCGCTGGAAAATAATCCGGTCTCAAAAATATGCCGTTTCGACAGTTCCAATTTCTCCTGAGAATAGAGATCGCCGGAACGGAAAACGATCTCCCGCCGTATTGGTTTGGTCTTGACCAGCTGGTTATTGACCACTTTTATTTCACCGATCCTCATCGTTTGGTTTTCAGTGACTGAGATCGTCAGATGAATTCCGTCATTAATGGTCAACGAATCTGAGATAACGGCCAGCGGTTTCCCGATGTTAGAATATTCGTAGGAAATCGCTTTGATTCCCGCGCGGATCTGGATCGGATTGTACGGCTTGTCGACCTTATGATCAAGCAGTGACAGGATTTTTTTCTCGTCGAACGATTCCGCGCCCCGGATCGTGATGTCCTTTAAAAAATACTGTTTACCCTCGTGGATCGAGTAATAGAGATCAACATCGCCACTATCGAAAACCTTAAAAGAATCTTTCACCGAACAATAAAGATACCCGTCTTTGACATACAGAGATTCGATCAATAATCGATCTAATTCAATGAGCCGCCGAGTGAAGGTTTTTGTCCGCGTGAACTGTTTGTCTTTCAGGTTCATTTTTCGTTTCAGATAGCGCTCGGAATATCTTTTATTCCCATCGATATAAATCTTCCGGACGACATATTCGGTCGGCGTAAAGTTGTCTATTGCGGGAAACGCCAATCCTTGCCCCGACAATAAAAGACAGAGAAGGATTAAGTAAACAATGCGGCTAAAAACTGATGATCTCAATAATGGTATTTATACTGATAATTAATTCGCAAAAGGCCGTTCTGGTCCACCTCTCCGACAAGCGATGTATATCGGTTGATGCGATATTCCAGACCAAATTGTTGATTCGGTTCTATCAGAGAAAAATTACGTTCATAGGTGACGAACAGATTCGGAGCCAGTTTTTGACCCAACATAACGCTCCACTGATCGGTCGATTGGTTGGAAAACAGATTACCTTTCGTACGCAGTTCAAATTCATCCAACCCACTTAACCGGCTAATACTTTTTTCAAGTTGCCGCTCAAAATACATCCCGAAAACATTCAACGCATCGGAAGATAATCTATCCTGACTGCCATTTTCCTCTGAAGTACTGCCGGTTCGCGTCAGAAACATCAAAATATCGCTTTGGGAATAATTTGAAGATTCGAATTCGAGAAGCGGTTGCTCCAGATCGCCGGTCAGATAGACGGTGGCGTATTCATTATCATCGCTCGAAATGCTTCCCGTCGAATCGGTATTGGTGTATGAGGCGAGATCAACCTGCGCTTCGAAATCCAGGGTCGGATTAAATTCAGTCGGATCGAAAATGATCGAACCGCGGACAATATCGAATTCCCAACCGTAATAGAAAAATTTACCGCTTCGGACATCCAGCGTTCCGGAAAATTGGAACGGATCGGCACCATTTCGGATGATCCACATTTCGCCTGAAAGATCGGCATCTAATTGATTGTTTCTAAAGTATAAATTTCCCGGGATGATCGTGTGAATATTAATATTCGTATAGGTGGAACTCGGCTCGACCTTCTCTAAAACCGGTTCCGACGCCTCAAATTCATTCCGGATGATGAAATCCGTCACATCGACATCACCTTCGATGTTGATCGTGTCGCGTCCGGAAATACTAAACTCGCCGTCAATAATACCTTCCTGTTCGGCTAACAGTGTCCGTATATATAACCGATTCCCAACGGCTTTGATATTATAAATCGGACGGAAAAAGCGAGTAAAATCAATGTTACCGGATATGGTCAGATTGGGTTCAAGATCGGTGACTTGTGGTGGGAATAACACGTCCATGGTCATGGATTTCAACTTTGATTTAGCCTGATCGAGCTTGTTACGCGGTGCCGGCTTGAACATATGCGCATCCATCGAAACGATATCGAGAACGTTTTTGCTCATCAACGCGCTTCCTTCGATTCCGGTAATCGGATTTTCGAGCATTGACATTTTTAAAATACCGTTTTTTACCGTGACATTTCCAGAGCGGACCGGATGATTGGGCGTTCCAGAAAAACTTAACGCAATATCAAAATCTCCCGTCAGATTTTCCACGTCTTCAAAATAATCGGTTATAAAATTGAGCGAATTCGAATGCTGCGAAATATTTAAACTTAACGATGAATCTGCATTGTAAGAAAACACCGGCGGAACGAACTGGATTGTAAATGGTAAAAAGCCTTTTCCTTTCGTCGTACCTGCGTCATCTTTAAGCATAAGATCGGAGAAGTTAAACCGTGAATTTTGATATTTTCCCTTGACCGCTAATTCGTTTCCATGCATTTTATCAAAAACGGGATTGGCAACGGTGAGATCGTAATCGATTACCGGCGAATCCATCCGATTCTTAATCTCGATCTTGCCTGATATTTTCCCGTCTTTTCTGAGATTCGTCCAGAATACGGGGTCGAATGTCTTCAACACGAAATCAGACGCTTCAAACTGAAACCGAAGTGAATCTGACGCTGTTACAAACGGTGATCCATTTTTCATCGGAAAATTGCACGAAAAACTGCCCGAACCCATCAGATTTCCGTCATGTAGATCAATAACGGAAATTGTATCGACCCGGACTTGATTTTCCGCCAGAATCGCATCGATCCGAATATTTTTATATTTCTGTCCAAACAGATTCGCGTTCCGAATGTTAACATTTGCCTTATGCCCCGGTGAACCGGGAAAATCCGTATATTCAACAACTCCATCCAGTATTCCTTCGACTCCGCGGGAACCTTTGAGTAAAGCGTTCACCGGGTCTATCGATAAATTTGTGAATTTAATTTTCGCCGATCGGACTTTTTTATTCACCGCCTCGGCAGACATTTTTAATCGACCGTCATTCAATGAAAAATCGACATCCTGAAATCGGATCGTATCCTGATTCAGTAAAAAGGAAATCGGAGTTAGAGAGATCAAATCGTTTCCATAACGTGACGCACGGAAATTTTTAAGATTAATCTCATTTCCCTTGACGATGTTTCCCTGAGCTTCCAGACTTAAATCCTCACCGACGAGCCTCATCGAGCGAATGAACGCCGTATCGCCTTCAAATCTGAGGATAAGTGCCGCAAACGGCATCGGATCCTTAATTAAATCGCTCTTTCCGTTCGTTGCTTCAATAAAAATATCACCAAAGTGCCGGTCACCGATGTTGACCAATCCGAATCGCGCGATCGCTTCTTCAAAATTCAACGCCTGAATTCCAAATTTCTTTCCGTTAATCCAACCGCGAAAGTCCGGATTTTTAAGATCACCCGTTGCCTCGAGAAATGCCTCAGCGGAACCCATCAATCCCGTTATGCCGTATTGCTTCGCGAGCGGACCGACTTGACTGGAATTCACATAAACGCGGGCATCGATCGTATTCGCTTTTAAATCGCCTTCGCCCGTCAACCGGTACGATGTTTGTCCCTGAACCACCAGCATCGTATCTGGAATCGTGAACAAACCGTTCCTGTAAATTACACGTCCTTTCATTTTATCAAAACCGAGGGTATCGAATGCACTTCCGGTGAAATCCACATCGGCGATAAATCGATCAGGCGTCTTCATTTTTCCTTCAACAATCAGATTTGCCGAACCATTCAGAAGCGTCTTTTTTTGAATGATTCCCCAATATAAAAGATCGAAATTTGATACTTCTAAATTTGCCGTGATTCCGGAATCGAAATCACCGTTTGCAAGGCCATAGATCGTTTCATCTCCCGACATGAAAGACAACGTTTTGACATTAAATTTTCGGTCGTGAATCTCGCCGATCAATAGCCCGTCGGTTACTTCACGTCCGCGTAATTTTCCTTGAAATTGGATATCCGTGCCAATTTCGTCGTTAAGAATCGTTACATTTCCATTTAAACAGATGAAGTCACCTTCCGAAAATATCTTCTCAACGTTCTTCAATCGTTCCGAAAGAACCACATTGTCCATTCGAACGGCAAATTCACCTGAAAATGGCGATTTGAGGGATATTTTTCCGCTCACATTTCCAGTTGTCGATTTGCTCTTCAACCGGCATCCTTGTACAAAAAGAGAATTGTTGACTTTCAGAATATGGGCGTCCGATATAGCAATTTCTTCCTGAATCGTCTCTAAAACAGCGTGAACACTATCGGCGATCAAACGAACCGAATCGCTTGAAACTTGCAGGCTACCGTCGATCAACCCTTCAGACAAAAGTCTCCTGCCGGGATTTCGGCTATTAGTCACGATCAGATTGGTAATACGGACATGTTTTAAATCGATTTGAGAAGATGATTTTTGAGATGGTTTTTCGAATAAAAGCGCCAAAGTGTCGATGGTTCCGGGATACCCAAATGAGACCGTGTCTGCAATAAATGCCTCAATGATAGGTTTCTTCCCGAATACTGACATAAGATGATAATCCAGCGTCAGTTTTGAAACAGTGCCTAATTTGTAATTTGTCTGCGTTGATAGAGTGATGTCTGTCGCGTGAAGATGTTTAAAAACATTGCCCTCGATTTTACCAATTTTAACAACCAACCCATAGCGGGAATAAGCCTGTTTGGTGATTTGGGACGTCAGGATCGTTTTCCACATATTTGTCTGGAATAGGCAAAAAAGTCCAAGACTGGATACGCAAAAAATGCCGACGAAAATCCAAATTGCAATTTTAAGTGATGTTTTCATATTCGATCAACCGGCCTGCAATTTAGTTAAGCAGACGAAAATCTCCAAGCCTTTACGACGGGCGAAACACTATCAAAAATACTCAAGAAATTAAAGGATTAAACGATGTTATTCGGAATAAGTTTTATACACCGTCCACGAAAAGTGTTTTTGTAATTTTGTAATGTTGTTAGTGAAGGCGGAGAAGCCGGGATTTTCCATCGTTGTGTTCAGAAAGTCTTCGTTCCATTTTTTCCGTATAACCGATGTAATAGCCGAAATCTTTTTCGGCTTGAAGAATGTAAACCGTAAACATTGAGCGGAGAGGCCGGGATTCGAACCCGGGGTACGATTCCTCGTACAACTGCTTAGCAGGCAGCTGCCTTCAGCCGCTCGGCCACCTCTCCATAAAAAGATCGCTAAGAAAAGCGCGTGAATTTAAGGAATTAATTCTTTATATTCAAAGCACTATTCTTTGGAATTATAGGGAGGAGAATCATGAATAATCAGGTGATACCGCATCGTTTCTTTCAAAATGTTCAGGCGTTTTCAGACAAAGCCGCTGTTCTGACAAAGGTTTCCGGGATCTTTCGTCCGGTAACTTATCGCGAGCTGGGAACCATCGTCCGCGCAATCGCGCTGGTTTTGGATTCATGGGGAATCCGGAAAGGCGACCGCATTGCCCTGATGTCAGATAATCGCGAGGAATGGTTTATGTCCGACATGGCATGCATTTCCATTGGAGCCGTCTGCGTCCCCGTTTACCCGACTCTATCGGCAATGCAAATCAGCGAACTGATGAAACATTCCGAACCGCGTATGATCTTTTTTTCGACACAGGATTTGTTGAAAAAAATCCGCGAATCGAATTATCAGTTCGAGAGTATAGTTTCCTTCGACCAGATCGCGGGAGAAACCGACGTACAATGGCTACGTGATATTATCGAGTCCGGCAAACGAATTGATGCTGAAAAACCCGAACAATTCCAAACATTGATGAACTCGGTTAAAGAAAGCGATCTTGCCTGTATCAATTACACGTCAGGAACGACCGGTTCGCCAAAAGGCGTCATGCTTTCGCACGCCAATTTTGTAAAAGATGTCGATAACAGCGTTAAAATGCTTCACATTTATCCGGAAGATACATTCCTGTCATTTTTACCGTTGAGTCATGTTCTCGAACGCATGGGCGGTTATTATGTCCCGATGTTGCTGGGTGCGACGGTTGGTTTCGCCGAAAGTATCGAAAAAGTGATCGAGAATATGTCGGAAGTTCATCCAACAATTTTAATTAGCGTACCGCGCTTGTTCGAGAAAATTTACGCGACGGTCATGTCAAGCGTTCAATCGGGATCATCACTCAAGAAAAAAATATTCTATTGGGGATTAAAAGCCGGAAAAGATCGCATGAAGGCGGATATTGAAGAAACCAAACTTGGCTGGTGGAAGCAGAAAAAAGTCAATCTTGCCGATAAACTCGTTTTCTCAAAACTTCAACAAAAAACAGGCGGAAGACTTCAGCGATTCGTATCCGGGGGCGCTCCGCTTTCTCCGGAAATCGCCGAATTTTTATATTCAGCGGGTTTGCGGATTTATGAAGGTTACGGTTTGACGGAAACCAGTCCTGTGATCGCCGTGAATGGACCCGGAAACGTGCGGCTCGGTTCTGTCGGCAGAGCAGTTCCAGAAACGGAATTCAAGATTGCCACCGACGGTGAAATTCTAGTAAAAGGGCCACAGGTAATGGTCGGTTATTATAAAAATGAAGCCGCAACGCGCGATGTCATCGACGCCGACGGATTTTTTCACACCGGCGACATCGGCCATTTCGACGACGACAATTTTCTGTACATCACCGACCGCAAGAAGAACCTGATTATTACAGCCGGTGGAAAAAACGTCGCTCCGCAACCCATCGAGGAAGCGCTCAAACTGAGTCCGTACATCGCCGAATCGGTGCTGATTGGCGATCGAAAAAACTTTATATCGGCGCTCACTGTTCTGGATCAGGCGGCTATGAAAAAATGGGCTGAAGCGCATCAGATTCCATTCGAGCCATACACCGATTTTATCCGACGGGAAGAAGTTTTAAAACTAATCGAAAGCGAGATCGAAAATCAGACGGCTCATTTTTCACGTTTTGAAAAAGTGAAAAAATTCCGGATCATCCCGAAGGATTTCACGATTGATGACGGTGAAATTACGCCTTCTCTCAAGGTGAAAAAGAAAGTTGTGCTGGAAAAATATGCCGCATTAGTCAATGAAATGTATCGGGAATAGAATATCGAAAATCTCTTGTTTAGATTAAAATTAAAGAAGAAATTTCACCGCTTTTTGGAGGTGTAGTCCTAATCGGTAAGGCAGCGGTCTTGAAAACCGCCGGGTTAACGCCCTTGGGGGTTCGAGTCCCTTCACCTCCGCTTCAATAAAACTGAAAACCTATATCAGGATTACCATTACGTCGTAAATCGTATGTGCATAAGCGGTGATCCCGTATCCTCTGAAATAGTAAACACAAGATAGAAAAACGCCGGCGGCAAACCGGATCGTCAAGGATCGCAGTTCAAACGCATCGCCAAACGCGCCCATGTAATGAAAAGCGGCAAAGATTAGTGAAGATAAAAGCACAGAGAAGGCACCTGAAATCGCCGGATGAAGTTTAAAAATATCTCTAAACAGAACCAGAAACGCGGTAATGAAAATCACCCGAAAAATAAATTCTTCGTATACGCCTGCGCCGAGCGCCAAAACGATCATCTGCCGAACTTCCGGCGCCGAACCGATGGACATCGTGTATCCGCCAAGCCGATCGATCAATAAAAACATCATCAGTCCGTAAGCCATACTTTCAACGAACATCAGCAGGAAATACTGCCCTCTGAACTTTCCGGCCTTTTTTCCCCGATTCTGAAAATAGTAAGTGAGGAGAAACGAGAGAATGACGACGAATCCGACGACATAAAATCCATAAACGTTGAATAAAGCGAAAAATTGCCTGAACAAAACGTCTGCGCCGTTTCGCATCCCGGCGATGTCTGAATGATTCATGGAAAAAATACAAACTTCGTAGGTAATTAAAATTGGCAGCGTAAATAATAAACTATAAAACGGTGATTTGGATAATGTCCAGTACGATTTCAGAAATTTCATCTAATCAGAGGTACAGAATTCTATGTTCAATGTTCCATCTTCAGGACGGCAAGAAAGGCTTCCTGCGGAACTTCAACACGTCCGACTTGCTTCATTCGCTTTTTACCTTCCTTCTGCTTTTCCAGTAATTTCCGTTTACGTGTGATGTCGCCGCCGTAGCACTTGGCTGTCACGTTTTTCCGCAACGGACCTTTCGATTCTCGCGCGATCACTTTAGCGCCGATCGCCGCCTGAACGACCAATTCGAACATTTGCCGGGGAATCAATTCTTTGAGTTTGGCGCAGAGATTTCTGCCGTGAGCGTAGGCTTTTTCTTTGTGAACGATGAAGGAAAGCGCGTCAACCGGTTCGCCGGAAATCAGGATATCGACTTTAACGAGTTCGCCCGCCCGATATCCAATCGGTTCATAATCAAATGACGCATAACCGCGCGACACGGATTTCAGTTTATCGTAAAAATCGAAGACAATCTCCGCCAACGGCAGTTCGTAATGGATTTGAACTTTCGTCACGTCCAAATATTTCGTCGTCTTGTAGATGCCGCGTTTTTCCTGACAGAGTTTCAATACGTTCCCTAAAAATGTCGTTGGTACGATGATCTCCGCGCGGACAAATGGCTCGCGTAGTTCATCAATGTTACCGACGTCCGGCATTTTTGTCGGATTATCGATTTCAACGACTTCGCCGGTTCTGAGAAGCGCCTGATATTCGACATTCGGCATCGTTGTGATGAGATTGAGATTGAACTCGCGCTCCAGCCTTTCCTGTACGATTTCCATGTGTAACAAACCGAGATAGCCGCACCGAAAACCGAATCCGAGCGCTGTCGATGTTTCCGCTTCATACAACAGTGAAGAATCGTTGAGTTTCATTTTCTCGAGCGACGAACGCAGGTCTTCAAAATCTTCCGTTGCAACAGGATACATGCCGCTGAAAACCATCGGTTTGATGAT
>JAQUKI010000068.1 GCA_028719225.1 Fidelibacterota bacterium
GAAAATCCCGATGAACGGATTCTGACTTGTCCCGAAACGGCAGGCGCATACACACCGGAGCAGTTTGAAGAATTGGAAGCCAAAGCCTTCCTGATCAATGGATCGATCCGCCCGGAAGTGCCGGTGAATGTCGTGAAGTCTTTGAGTAAAAAAGATGGTCTACTGGTGGCGGACGCGCAAACATTTATCCGGGTCATCGGACCTGGTAGCCGGTTAGTCAATGCCGAATGGCCGGAAAAGAAAATCGTTTTGTCGATGCTCGACATTCTGAAAGCCGATGTCGTCGAGGCAGAATCTTTAACCGGGGAAAAGGATCTGCGCAAAGCGGCTAAAATAATAGTGTCGTGGGGACCGAAAGAAGCCGTTCTTACGCACCGAGATGGCATCTTGGTTTATGATGGAAAGTCTTTTTATGAAGCGGGGTTTTTCCCGAAGCAATTGATCGGACGCAGCGGTCGCGGGGATACGTGCATCGCTTCCTATGCAGCTGCACGTTTGTCAAAACCACCGTCTGAAGCAATTATCTGGTCAGCCGCCGTAACCAGTCTGAAAATGGAATCGGACGGCCCTTTCATGCGACCGATGGCCGATGTAGAAGCGCTGATTCGAACAAAGTATCTGATAACCAGCCAATGAAAAGGCAAAGCGGCATGTTAAAAAATGTCTTCCAAAAAATACCCGGTTTTAAAACTCCAACGAGAAGGAAATTAAATGATGTATAAAAAATACATACTCGTTTTCTTAACGACACTATCCGTTTTATTCTTCTCGTCTTTGCCATTATATAGCGCCGTTGCATCGAAAAAACCGGATAATATCAGATTAACCTGGTCGGAGAGTCCAAAGACAACCCAGTCAATCGGTTGGCGTACAGACACAACTGTCACTATTGGAAAGATTCAGTATTCTCCGGTTGGTCAACCCTTTAGCACCTTGCCGGCACCTCCGCCGGAGAAATGGCATACCAATATCGGAGCCATCAACCAGTTTTCAGTGACATTGCGAAACCTGCAGCCCGGAACAAAATATCAGTATCGCGTCGGTGACGGAAATAACTGGAGTGAGACATTTTCTTTTACAACCGAGAAAGCCGATGCAGACCGATTTGAATTTCTCGTTTTCGGCGACTCACATGAAAAGAAACCAATTTACCAGGTTTGGCAGAAGACAGTCACACAAGCTTATCAGCAGAATCCGTCGGCTAAATTCACTATCAGTGTTGGAGATTTGATTTATTCCGGAAAGGATTATGCCCAATGGCAAGCCTGGCTGACCGCTTGCCAGGATGTGATTACCTATATTCCAAGCGTGCCGGTAATTGGCGATCATGAACCCCGTGGTGTTACAAGTAAAGAGGAATGCCAAAGACCTGAGTACTTTACCAAACTATTCAGAACACCTCAAAACGGCCCGGAGAAACTAAAAGGCGAAGCCTATTCATTCGACTATGGTTTTGCCCACATCGTCGTTCTGAATAGCCAACTCACCTATGAATTTGCAGATCCGGCTGAAAAGAAAGCCATGTTTCAAGCTGAATCTGCCTGGTTAGATGCCGATTTGGCGGCGACTGATAAACCGTGGAAAATTGTTGTCTATCATGATGCCACTTATAATTTATCACCTGACCGGTCAGGAGTTTTAACCAAGACCTATTTTGCACCGATATTCGACAAACATCATGTCGATGTGGTTTTCAACGGGCATGATCATGCCATGGCGCGCAGTTATTTTATCAGGAATGAGGAATTTGTATCCAGCGCCACTGATGGAACGGTTTACTTTATCTCCGGCAGATCCGGTGATAATGCCAAAGAATCACTGAGCCACAAGGTCTGGCATCCTTTCTATTATGATCCGCAGGCGCAGACCTGTTACCTGGCAGTCACGATCGATCAGAAATATTTGGTTATCCAAACCCGGCTGGCAGATGGTACAATCATCGATAAGTTTGAAATCAACAAAGAAAAACCCGAATTGAGCACGCCCGCCGTGCCGTTCGGTGCTTATCAGGAAGTTCGCTTTGCAGCATTTGGTAACCTGTTGACTTTCGGAAATCCACCAATCCAAAATTCGACCGGTGAATGGTTTGTGGATATACAAGCCTTGGCTACATACTTGAACGGTAAATTTGATCCGCTTGCCAATGTGTTTAGTTATAATGATGATGAAATCAGGCTTTGTCTGACTGATGATATGTTCCTTGATTCAACAAAAAGAATGGTCTCTCTAAGTGGTCTTACCGCCGTGGGCTTTTATTGCAAATACCATAAATCGATGAATTTGATTACAGTGGAACGCTGGAGAGATTAAGTAAAGATGAGAGTTTAACCATTTGAGAAAGTCAGGATTTAACATGAAGCCATTATCCAAAATCGTTATATTCTTGTTACTTATTTCAGCACTTTTCGTCCAAAGTCCGGCACAGTTTGCGAACAAACCACAATCTTTCGTCATTGCAAATGATTGGCGCTTTAAAACAACCGGAATTTATTACTCCGATAAATATTTGATGGGTGTATTAAAAGCAATTGATAAGGCCGGCAAGGGCGATTTCATGATCAGCTGCGGCGATGTATCACCGGTCGATGCTTCGCGAGAGCTGATTTCGGAGATACTCGGAAAAGACTATCTTTGGTACACGGCGCCCGGTAATCACGATCAGGAAGATACAACTTATATGCGACTTTTCAGGAACATGAACCCGGACGGCGGCACATTGCCGCATATCGTTCGAAAAGGACCGAAAGGTTGTGAGGAAACGACCTATGCGATCGAAATCGGTGATTGTCATATCGCTTTCCTGAATATTTATTTTGACGGTAAATCCGATATCGGAACGGATGGGGATATCATTCCCGAATTGCTGGAATGGCTGGAAGAAGATCTGAAAAACAACCGTAAACCTTTCACCTTTGTCGTCGCTCACGAACCGATTATCGCCATACCGGATATGGATAACGGTCGGATTCGGCATCAAGGCGATTCACTCGATAAATATTACCGGAACGCTCTGCGTTTTCAGAAAATCCTGAAAAAATACAGCGTCACCGCTTACCTGAATGGTCACACGCATTGTACTTCCATCACTAAAATCAATGGTGTCTGGCAAATCGATGCCGGTCACGCTTACGGAGTCGACGATCCGTATCCAGAATTTTTGTTCGAAGAACTGTCGGAATGTGTTGCAAAAGGATCGACTTCCGGCAAGAGTGCGGAACAAATGATTGCCGACTATTTCTACCAAGATTCTTATAGCGTGAAAAAAGTGCTTTTTTATACAAATCTGACCGAAGGCGTTTCCTACAAGAAAATTGCCGACGAACCAGCCTTAAAATTGACCATCCGTTTTTACAATGATTTTAAAGGCAATCTACAATTACGACAAAAATATATCGATACTTTTAACCAAAATCTGGACGTGAACCAGAGTACATTTCTGAAAATATTCCTCGAAAAACCGGCTGTGAAAATTGAGGTTTACCGTAACGATTCAAAAGGTGGACCTTACCGATTAATGCATACCGAATTTTTGAAATAGGAAAGAATATTCCACGAAGAGAATGTGGCGAAAGGAGGTTACTTAGCAATAGTGGTCTATTTCATTGCAGTGATATAAACAACGTATCGTTAACTAATTCAATTGGGAGGATGTAATGTTGAAGAAATCTGGTAAAAGAACCAATCCCGCAAACCTTATTTGCGCATTGGCTGTAATCCTTCTGCTACTGAGTGTTTTGATGAATCCGAACGCTCTGTTAGCAAAGGCAAGAGGTACTGTGGATGGCCGGGTAATTGACGCCAAAACTGGCGACTATTTACCGGGTGCAAATGTAATTTTGGTCGGAACAACCTATGGGGCGGCGTCCGATCGAACCGGTTCGTTCGTCATCATGAATATTCCAAACGGGACATATGAGATGCTGGTCTCCTACGTTGGATATGACGAGTACAAAACCAGCATCACGCTTTCGGAAGAAGTCGATCGAGTTTCGATCCTGGCAGAACTGACAGTCAGTAACATTGAATTGAACGAAGTGGTTGTCGAGGGTTTAAGACAGGGACAAGCCAAAGCATTGAATCAGCAGAAAATCGCTGAAAATATCGTAAATGTTGTCGATGAAGAGCAGATGCAGTTGTTTCCCGACGTGAATTCTGCTGAAGTACTACAACGCGTACCCGGCGTTTCCATCGCCAGAGATCAGGGTGAGGGCCGCTATGTTCTGGTTCGTGGAACATCTGCAGGGATGAATTCAACATCCATCGATGGTGTAAAAATACCGTCACCCGAAGGTGGCGATCGCAGTGTCTCCCTGGATTTAATTTCTGCCGATAATCTGGCCGGAATTGAAGTTACCAAAGCAATTACGCCGGATATGGACGGTGATGCCATTGGTGGCGCCGTTAATCTCAAAACAAAAAGTGCTTTGGATTATCCGGGTAAAGTCCTGAGCGGTACTCTGGGTGGCGGATATAACAATCTGGCAGGCAAAGGCAACTATCAGGGCGGATTGAACTACGGTAATCGATTTGGTAAAGACAAAAATATCGGTTTGATGCTGAGTGGTAGTTTCCAAAGAAATAACCGTGCATCCAATAATAACGAAATCGACTGGGGCGGTGTAGATGATTCGACTGGTGAAGAAATTGACTGGGCGATGAAGACTCTGGAACTTCGGGATTATGCAATTACCAGAGATCGCATGACTCTCTCGGGAAATTTTGATTACCTCATCAGCGAAGGAAATAAACTGTATTTCTCCGGACTTTATTCAAACTACAAAGACGTAGAAACCCGTCGCGCCATGGTCATTGATCCAAGTGATAATGAGTCAGAATTTTATAACACATCTACCAATATTTCCGGAGTACCTTTTACATCGGAAATCAAGGATCGGACACAGACTCAGATATTGTACAATTTTATAGCCGGTGGCGAGAACCAGTTCCAGAAATTTAATATTGACTACCGACTTTCTTATGGATATGCCCAGGAAGAGGAACCGGATAAACTCGGCTATAGTTTTGAATTGGATGAAGAACCTGAAATTAATCTGGATCTATCCGACAAGAATACTCCTCAATGGGCTATCGTGGGCTTGAATGACGGTTACGAATATGATAACGCCAATTATGAATTCGATAAACTTCAGGCAGACACGACCAAGACCACCAACAGGGACATCGGTGCGCAGTTCAATTTTACAATGCCCTACAGTCTGGCCGGTTATCAGGCGACCTTCAAGTTCGGTGGTAAAACTATCATGAAAAAGAAAGATCGTGATGAAAAAATCTGGGAATACAGCTGGGAAGGTGACGATGACATCACAATGAATATGTTCAACGAAAAACGGAGAGAAGACATTTTTGGCGGTGATTACCCCGCTCCTATTGCTCCCGATCCGGATAAAGTCAGAGACTGGTTTGTTGAAAATCGTGAAAGTGGTCTGTTGGAAGGTGAATTACTTTATGATGATACCTACGGCGGCTCCTATGAAGCGAGCGAGGATGTCTATGCTTATTATGCCATGACCACGATCAATATCGGTAGATTGATGATGCTGGGTGGTTTCCGGCATGAGATAACTAAAATCGATTATTTCGGACATGAAGTAATCTTTGATGAAAACGGTGACTATGAGCAGACAATCGAAAATGAAAATGCTGCCACATTTTCACATATACTTCCTATGCTGCATGTGCGTTACAAAGCAACCGATAAAACCAATATTAGAGTAGCGTTGACAACCGGTATCGCCCGCCCGGATTATGAAACGTTGGTTCCATTTAAGCTAATATATCGGGAAGATGAGGAAATGGAAATCGGAAACCCGGATCTGGTTCCTACGACATCTGTGAATTTTGATCTCTTAGGAGAACATTATTTAAAGAATATCGGTATCCTGTCCGGTGGCATTTTCTTAAAGTCATTGAATAAAATTATCTATCCCTACGTCTATGATATGCCGGACGATGATCCGAACTATCCGGAATTCGAGGTATCCTCATGGGTACAGGGAGATAAAGCCAGTTTGTTCGGTTTTGAAATTCATTGGCAACAGCAGCTTTCTTTCCTGCCGGGCTTTATGAAACACTTTGGCATCTACGGCAACTATACTTATACGACTTCATCGGCGACAGTTGGTGAACGCAAAGATGTTCCGCTGGCAGGTCAATCAACTAACATAGCAAACTTTGCCCTGAGTTATGAACAGGCTGGATTCAGTGGTCGGTTGAGTATGAATTATCATGGTAAATATCTGTCGGAACTGGGCGAAGAGGAAGACGAGGATATCTATTACGACAATCATATGCAGTGGGACATTTCTGTCAGCCAGAACCTGTTCAAAGGTGTGCAGTTATACGTTCAGGCTGTAAACATGACCGACGCGCCTCTGCGCTATTACATGGGAAATACGAATCGGCCGAGTCAGCAAGAATACTATTCTTGGTGGACGCATTTCGGTCTGAATTACGATTTCTGATTGAATGGCAGTTGATTTCCGGTAAAAGATTAAATTTTACTGTGTGTCATGCCTGTTGAAAAGTGAATGTTGATATGCGGGGGAAATTCGATGAAAGTCGTTTCTCCCGCTTCAACACTTTTCGTATGTGAATAATTTTAAGGAGATTCGATGAAAAACAGGAAAATTTTTAAAAGCATAATTTTCGGCCTGATCACAGGAGGTTTCTGTCTGATTATGCTAACTGGTTGTGGTAAAAAATCGCCGGGATTTGCCGAGAATGCGATTAAACCGATTATAGTAACCGAACCGGTCAAGATGGACAGTGATGATCCGGCAATCTGGATTAATGCGGATGATCCATCTAAAAGCCTTATTATTGGAACCGATAAAGACGTTGACGGCGCACTGTACGTTTTTAATCTGGAAGGCAAAATCATTCCAGAGAAGACCATTCGCAATCTCAAACGTCCAAATAATGTAGATGTTGAATATGGTTTGATATTAAACGGCAAACCGATCGACATTGCCGTCGCAACCGAAAGAATGGCGAACAAAATCCGCGTTTATCAATTACCCGAAATGAAAGCGATCGATAATGGCGGGATTGAAGTTTTTACCGGTGAAAAGATCCGTGATCCAATGGGAATTTCACTATATAAGCGTCCAAACGACAGCGCAGTTTTTGCCATTATCAGCCGTAAATCCGGCCCGAAAGACGGCTATCTGTGGCAGTATTTACTGAAAGATGACGGCAACGGAAATGTCATCGGAGAAAAAGTGCGCACATTCGGCGCTTTTAGCGGCAAGAAAGAAATCGAATCCATCGTAGTGGACGATCAACTCGGCTATGTTTACTATTCCGACGAACAATTCGGGGTTCGGAAATATTACGCAGATCCTTCAATGCCGGATGCAGAAAAGGAATTAGGAATCATATACACACAAGATTATCTGGAAGATAACGAAGGCATTTCGATTTATTGTATCGACGACAAAACCGGTTATATCTTAGTGTCGGATCAAAGTGCAAACCGGTTTAGAATTTATCCCAGAGAAGGCACACCGGCTGTGATCGATCCGGAAGATCCTGAAGAAAATGTACAGGCACTTCCCCATCTCCACAAACTGGTAAAGATTGTAAACGTTTCTACGAATAATAGCGATGGTTCTGAAATCACCAATGTACCGGTGAATCCGAAATTTCCCGCCGGTCTGTTCGTTGCCATGTCCGACGACAAGACCTTTCAGTATTATTCGTGGGCGGATTTGATCGGAACCGAATTAAAATAGCATCACGCTAATTCGGTTGTAAGACAACCAATAAATAATAATCCCCGTTTGAATGGACACTAATTCTGACGGGGATTATCTTTTTCCGGATTTTTTCTAACGACGTTCAAAGAAACCTCTCTTGCCTATTCGTAAAATTCTTAAATTACTTTCGTTCTTTAACCGACTTATCAGGAGCGGATATCTGAAAGATTTACACCAATAGAAATTTCATCTAAAATAAGGAAATGTATGACTCGGAAAGATCGAATCAGAAAAGTTTTTGATGCTACCGGCGAATTGATGCCTGACGATAAGACTTATCGCCGCTTCGCATTATCCTTTTTGAATCGGTTGATTTCGCTCGACATCGGAAAAGGCGACGTCTCCGCATTTCCGGAAAACGTCTATGGTGTTCCCGTCGAAGCTTTCATCATCGCCAAATCACCGGCAATCGTCGCCGGTCTCGCTGAGACGACAATGTTTCTGAAAGAATTTTACCTCACGGCAGAAACGAAATTCCGAAACGGCGATGCGATCTCGCAGGGCGAGAAATTGTTGAAAATTAAAGGCAATGTCAAAGACATTCTCGCGGTCGAGCGAACGATCCTGAACGTTCTTCAACGATTGAGCGGAATCGCCACCGCAACCAAAGAATATACCGAACGAGTCGCCGGAACGGATTGCTTCGTTGTCACAACGCGCAAGACGCTCTGGGGGATGTTGGATAAATCCGCAGTTCAACATGGCGGCGGATTTTCACATCGACTCGGTTTATACGACGCGGCGATGTTAAAGGAAAATCATCTCGCCGCTCTGAGGAATTCCGGGCAACCGAATGCGATCCGTGATTCCATTCAGGAAATCGCCCGGCGTTATCCGCGTCTTCGTTTTATCGAGATAGAAGTTCGATCTGAGAACGAATTCCGGGAGATCGTTAACAGTTTTAAATCGATAGAAACGCCCATGCCGAAAGTCATCATGTTCGATCATTTTCAACCGGCTGCGATTATACCGATCGTCGATGAATTAGACCGGCAAAATTTGCGCGACGAGATTTTCCTCGAAGCTTCCGGAAACGTCACGCTCGAAACGATTTCCGACTATGCAAAATCCGGCGTTGACGTCATCTCTGTCGGCGCGCTGACGCATTCGGTGAAAAGCGCCGATTTCAGCCTGCTGTTCTCAACGGACATTAATCCGTCCAAAAACGCGTTTTAGATATGGAACCAATCTACCTCGACCATAACGCCAGTACGCCGCTGATCCCCGAAGTCATTGCGGCGATGACGCCGTATCTTCAGTCGGGATTCGGGAATCCGTCGAGCAGCCACTTTTTCGGACAGGAAAGCAAACACGCCGTCGAGTCAGCGAGAATGCAAATTGCCGAATTACTAAACTGCCAACCTGAAGAGATCGTATTCACAAGCGGCGGAACGGAATCGAATAATTTCGCCATCCGAGGCATCGCTGAAAACCACGCAAACGGACACATTATCACGAGTTCCATCGAACATCCTGCCGTTCTGGAAGTCTGTCGATATCTGGAAAAACGCGGCTTTTCTATCACCTATTTACCGGTCGATTCCGACGGGTTTGTCAATCCGGACGATTTGCGGAAAGCGATTCGCCCGGAGACAATTCTGGTTTCGATCATGCTCGCGAACAACGAAGTCGGAACGATTGAGCCGATTCAAACGCTTACCGAAATCACTCACGAATTCGGTATTCCGTTTCATACCGATGCGGCGCAGGCGGTCGGGAAAATTCATGTCGATGTCGCCGAACTTGGCGTCGATCTACTCTCGGTTGCCGGTCATAAAATGAACGCACCGAAAGGCGTAGGCGCAATTTTTATCAAAACGGGAATGAGTCTTTCACCAATCCTTTTCGGCGCCGGACACGAAAGAGGTTTGCGAGCCGGGACCGAAAATGTGCTGGAAATCGTCGGACTTGGAAAAGCGGCGGAAGTTTTCCGGAAAAATGAAGCGCCGATCGTTCAAAACCTGCGTCATTTGCGGGACGAATTTGTCGGCCAAATTCAGACGGAATTGCCTGACGTCCGGTTCAACGGTTCCATCGACAACTGCCTCCCGAATACTGCAAATCTCTGGTTTCCCGGCATTGACACGAACACACTTTTATCTGAGTTGCCGAACGTCGCAGCGTCCGCTGGAGCCGCTTGCCATGCCAACGATGTCGAACCTTCTCACGTGCTGAAAGCAATGGGATTTCCAACTGAGCGGATTCTCGGATCCGTCCGGTTTTCCGTCGGCAGAACGACAAATGAAGCCGAAATTCAACAAGCCGCTCAATTAATTTGCAATACGGTTCGGAAATTGACCGGAACACCGGATTTCCCAGGATCACCGGAAAATGTTTCGGACGTTCGTCTCACACAATTCACGCATGGTTTGGGTTGCGCTTGTAAGATTCGTCCGCAAAGTCTGGAAATAATCCTGAAGAATCTGAAACCGGCAAAATCTTCTGACGCGCAAGTTGGATTTGAGAATTCTGACGACGCCGCTGTTTACCGACTTAATAACTCCATGTCAATTGTTTCGACCGTCGATTTTTTCACGCCGGTTGTCGACGATCCGTTTGATTTCGGACGCATCGCGGCGGCAAATTCACTGAGTGACATTTATGCAATGGGCGCAAAACCGCTATTCGCTCTGAATATCGTCGCCTTTCCGGAAAAGCGGTTGCCACTGGCCGTTCTCGAACAAATACTGCACGGCGCACAATCGATTGCCGACGAAGCCCGAATTCCTATTCTCGGCGGACATACGATTGAAGATAACGAACCGAAATTCGGCTGGGCTGTGAATGGAATCGTTCACCCGGACAGGATCATCCGAAACATTGGCGCAAAAACCGGCGATGCGCTGGTTTTAACCAAACCGCTTGGCATTGGCATTCTCACGACGGCTTTGAAACGCGGATTACTCAGCGAATCGGAAACAAAATCGCTCGTTGGTATCATGACCGAATTGAACGCCGAATCGGCAAAAATTATGGAAAAATTCCACGTCCACGCCTGCACGGACGTTACCGGATTCGGGCTAATGGGTCATCTGCATGAAATGACTTCCGGCAGCCATGTCACCGCAAGAATCTTCGCTTCGCAGGTTCCCGTCATTTCAGGGACGATAGAAATGATCCGGCGCGATGTTATTCCCGGAGGCACCGATACGAACCGTCAGTTCTCCGAACGTTTTGTCGAATGGGATGATAATGTTCTACAATCTGTACGGATTCTTCTGTGCGATGCACAGACATCGGGCGGGTTGCTGATCGCTTTACCGATAGAAACCAGCGAGGAATTAGTCAATGAATTGCACCGCGGCGGAGTTAAAACCGCCTCAGTGATTGGCGTCATAGAAACCGGCGATGATAGAAAAATTTTGGTTGCGCCATAAGATTATTTTCATAGATTAAATCGAATACTTTATGACCCGGTACCGTAGAGAAT
>JAQUKI010000069.1 GCA_028719225.1 Fidelibacterota bacterium
TTTTCCGCGATGCCCGCTTTGCCAAACGACTGAAAGCGCGCGGCAAGAAGATTGTCTGCGCCTATCACGGACAAGACATGCGCAACCGTGGCGTCATTCCGGAAATGGATAAACTCAGCGACCTGAACGTAACCAGCGAACTCGATCTGACCTTTCGTCGTCCAAACCTGAAATATCTCTTCTTGCCATACGATGTTCAGGCTTATCAACCAAAATCGACACCGAACTGCCCGCTGACCATTTGCCACGCGACGACCAATCGCCGGATTAAAGGTTCCGACGAAATTATCCGCGTATGCAACGAACTCGAAAAAAGTCACGGCGTGCGCTTCATTTTCATCGAGAATCAGCCGCACACCAAAGTCATCGAATTAAAAAAGCAGGCGGATATTTACATCGACCAGATCACCGACTACGCATGGGGCTACGGAATGAATTCTCTGGAGGCGCTTTCGCTGGGGTTGGCGTGCGTCACTTACCTGAATCCAACTTACGAAAAATTCATTCCCGATCATCCGTTTGTAAATGCCAGTGTGACGAATTTGAAAGAAAAATTGCTGGAATTGATCGAGAGTCCAGGCGCTTTATCGACGCGCATGGCAGCCAGCCGCGAATGGGTGGAAAGACGGCACGATTTTAGAAACGTCGTCAAAGAATTGTATCAATATTATGAATCCATCGGAGTCCAAAAATAAAATGAAGATCACCTTCATCTTACCCGGCGTCATTAAAATTCCCGTCGGAGGCGTTAAAGTCGTCAATGAATATGCCAACAGATTGTCCGATCGCGGTCACAACGTGACATTGGTTTATCCAATTCAGATCAAGACCGGAAATCCTGTTTATTTTATTCGGAAAAAAATATTATCTGTCTTCGACAGACTTCAGCATGTTTCCGACGATCTGTACTACATTCCGAAACCAGCAGTCAACGTCATGGTCGTTCAGAGAATTTCATCGAAATATATTCCCTCCGGCGATGCGGTGATTGCGGTTGGTTGGCAGACGGCGGAAGCAGTGGCATCTCTGCCACCTGAACATGGAAGTAAGTTTTACCTGTTGCAAAGTTATGAGATATATTTTTCCCGGAAAAAACGAATTTTGGCGACATATCATTTGCCGCTGAAGAAGATTGCGG
This sequence comes from Fidelibacterota bacterium, assembly GCA_028719225.1. Taxonomy (GTDB): domain Bacteria; phylum Fidelibacterota; class UBA2242; order UBA2242; family UBA2242; genus 0-14-0-20-45-22. Next base: position 1,139 of record JAQUKI010000069.1, read on the forward strand.
TTTCTAAATGGATCATGGCTGAAATGGAAAAGATGGGCGAAAAGTGTTCCGGCCCACTTGGAAATGCAATTCACCCGGAGGAATTCTATGTTGAATCTCCACAATTGGAACGTAAAAACGACGTGATGATGGTTTATCATCCGCACAAAATCAAAGGCGCAAAAGACGGGATTGAAGTCCTGAAAATGGCAAAGAAGCGTTTACCTGAATTGACAGCCGTGATTATCGCCCCACGCGAGCCGATCCATCGGATTCCGTCTTGGATTCAGGTCATCATAAGGCCTTCGGTCGATGAATTACGACATCTTTACAATACAAGCAAAGTGTTTCTACATACGAGTCATTGGGAAGGTTGGGGGTTACCAGTGATGGAAGCAATGGCGTGTGGGTGCGCGGTAGTAGCGACGACAAATCAAGGTGTACAGGAATATTTAATTAATAACAAAAACGCATTATTTTGTGAAATTGGCGATATTGCTGGATTAACTGAGAAAACATATCGATTGCTTGACTCGGATCAACTACAGATAGAATTAGTCGACCGGGGATTAGCAACCATAGGTAGTTTTACCTGGAATGAGAGCACCAGTCGTCTTGAAAAATACTTAATCGGCTTAGTTATTTGAACACAATCCAGCCATTCGTTTCCGTCATCATTCCTGCCTACAATGCCGTCGGAATTCTGCCGATTCTTCTCAGAGCGCTGGCGAATCAATCTTACCCCGTAAATCAATATGAAGTGATCGTCGTTAATGACTGTTCGACCGACGATACAAAAGATATTTTACTAACATCAAATTTTCCTTCGAACTTTAAGATCATCAATCACGCAAAGAATCAAGATCGCGCCGCGACACGAAATACGGGAATTCGACAATCATCCAGTGAAATTCTCATCTTCATCGATGCCGACATGGAAGTCAATGCAGATTTCATCGCCAGACATGTCACTCACTTTAATAATACCAACATAATGGGAATCATCGGCTCGCTCCGTCCGGCACCGGAGATTCCGCTCGACAAATATCAGCGCTACCTTTTCTTCGGCAAACGCGGTGTGATAAAATTTCCCACCGGCACACCATTGCCATATCAGGTTTTTCTGTTCAACAATACGTCGGTTCGGCGAGAGGTTTTGGAACAGGTTGGTTTTTTCGATGAAAATCTCCGGTTGTATGGCGGCGAGGACGCTGAACTCGCGTTTCGTATTTATCAAAAATATCCGAATGGGCTATTTCACGATCCAGACATTCAGGTAATCCACCATCATTTTCGTTTGATGAATGACGCGCTAAACATTCTTGAAAAATTCGGAAACGCAGTCGTCCCATACTTGATTCAAAAACATCCCGAAATGGCAAAACTTTACGGCATCGACTATTTGGGGAAATGTTTTCCATCAGAAAATCAGCGGAAAAATCCTTTTAAAATATTCACCGGACTTGTTCTTCGGCAAAAAGTCACTATTTCTTGCCTGAAAGGACTATTCGCCGTTACACCATTTCCTTTGTCCAATGGCATCGTCCGGTTGCTCATGGCTTCGGCTTTACTTCGTGGTATTTGTATGAACAAAAAGACGGACAAATTTTTTTGTTAATAATAACTGATCCAAATCAAACAGGGATTTTTACATGAACTGGTCAAACCACCTTGTCCTTTTACCGTTATTTCTTACGATCATCGGTTGTTGCATTCTGGTGATCTACGCCTGGAACCGAAAATACGTCCCCGGACGCACGCCATTCATTTTATTGAATCTGGCGATTATTTTCTGGTCGTTCTGCAATTTCATCGAAATAACATCGCGCCCCCTAAGTGTTAAAATTTTCTGGGCGAATCTCGAATATTTCGGTATTGTGTCCGTGCCGCTGATCTGGATGATTTTCGCCATCCAGTACACCGGAAACTCAAAATGGATCACTCCACGAAATCTCATTCTGCTTCTAATCGTTCCGATTATCACACTCATCTTGGTTTGGACAGATCAGTTTCACGGACTGATAAGACACGATTTTCACTTAATCAGTATCGGTTATTATTCCATAGTTGGAAAGACATATGGACCCGGTTTTTGGATTTCGGCTTGTTATAACTATTCGCTTTTAATCGTCAGTATTATCGTTTTTCTTTCACGCATCCGGAAACCGCCTTATCTTTCACGCGGACAAGTTATTTCGCTCGTGATCTGCGTATTGTTGCCATGGGTGAGCAACTTCCTGTATATCACTAAACTCAATCCGTTTCGATGGATGGATCTGACGCCGCCCTCTTTCGCGTTAAGCGCCATCGTTGTAGCATACGGATTGATCCGGTTCAAACTGTTCGACCTTGTGCCGATCGCGCGCGATATGGTCGTTGAAGAAATGTCCGATGGCGTCATCGTACTTAATCATGAAGATATCATTATCGATATGAATTCTGCAGCATTGTCGATTTTTAACATCGGGAGACGAGAAGTTCTTGGTCAACCGGTACGAGACATTTTGCAGGAATGGCAACTTTACGTCGATCGGTATAAAGACATTCGGGAAATATCCGAACAATTGATATTCGGAACCGATACAAACCGGATTTATTATGACTTCAGAATCTCTTCACTATACAACCGGCGACATGTGTTTTGCGGCCGATTGATACAACTACGCAATATCACCGCACTGAAATCAGCAGAAGCAGAACTCCGCGAAAGTGAAAATACTCTCAAGACGATCTTTTTAGCCGCACCGATCGGCATCGGATATATTCAGCATGAAAAATTAGTCTGGGCGAACGATCGTTTTTTCAACATGATGGATTATTCGATCGAGGAAAAAATCGAGTCTATTAACCTCTGCTTCGAGACACCGGAAGAATTCGATCGGGTTAAAAAAACGATCAAGGAAGAAATCTCCGCAATCGGCGTATGTGATGTCGAAAGCCGATTGAAAACCCGCTCCGGAAGAATTATCGACGCTTTATTGCGAACAGCGCTGATGACTCGTAGCGATGATTCTCGGGGATTGATCTTCGCCGCCGTCGACATGACTGAACGCAAACGAATGATGAAAGAAATTCAGCGCGTCCAGAACCTCGAATCCATCGGCGTACTGGCAGGCGGAATCGCACACGATTTCAACAATATTCTAACAGCGATTCTCGGAAACCTGTCATTAGCCCGACTTTATTCACCCCAAAAAGACAGAACCTACGATAAAATCCTGGAAGCTGAAAAAGCCTCCGAGCGGGCAAAAACATTGACAAATCAATTGCTCACTTTTTCAAAAGGTGGGATTCCGGTGAAAACGACCACAACGATCGATGGTCTTCTGAAAGAATCAACACTATTCGCCTTGACCGGCTCGAATGTCAAATGCGAGTTCGAGATTCCCGCCAACTTGTGGTCAGTCGATGCCGATGCAGGGCAGATCAATCAGGTAATTCACAACCTGATTTTAAACGCAGATCAGTCGATGCCGGACGGCGGGATTTTATCGGTGCGCGCACAAAACATTCAGGTTGAAATCGGACAATCTTTACCACTGAAACCCGGTCGCTATGTTAAAGTAACGGTAGAAGATCACGGTATCGGAATTCCGCAGGAATATTTACACAGAATATTCGATCCGTATTTTACTACGAAGTCGAAAGGCAGCGGTTTAGGATTAGCAATGGTTCATTCAATCATTAAAAATCACGGCGGTTATGTTACCGTCGAATCTCAGCTCGGCCAGGGAGCACGGTTCTCATTTTATCTGCCCGCCGTATCTGGAAAAAAAATCACCCGTACAGATGAAGAACAGCCAATCTCAGGGTCCGGGAAAATTCTTATCATGGACGATGAAGAAGAAGTCCGGAAAGTGTCGAAGGAAATTCTCGAGACGCTTGGATATGATTCTGTTCTAACTTGTAACGGTCAGGAGGCAATCGAATCTTACTCCGCAGCCATGAAAACCAACGATCCGTTCGCCGGTGTTATCATGGATTTAACGATTCCGGGTGGAATGGGCGGCAAAGAGGCTGTAAAAAAAATCCTGTTTATCGATCCGAATGCGAAAGTTATCGTCGCCAGCGGCTATTCAAATGATCCGGTGATGGCGGATTACCGGCAACACGGTTTCAAGGGCGTGATCACCAAACCTTTTACGATCAAAGATCTGTCCTTGATACTAAAAAAAGTACTGGAATGATCTTGGGGATAATCTGTTTTAAAATCACTTTTTCTTTCCTAACTTCGGCACGCTTTTAAGATGAATCTATTTGATATATATAGAAAATTCCGGATGTTGATAATGCCCCGACAAATATTTTTTATGCTGATAATATTTTTTCTACCGATATGTGCATTTTCAGAAAATTTGATTTCAAACATAATCAACATTTCTGCCGATTCAACCGGCTATATTTTCGTCGTGGACAAGACGCACCAGAAGATGCTCATGGTAAAAAGCGATGCTCCTGGAGATTTAAAAATCGTCAACAAATATAAGATCACCACTGGTCGCCGGAGCGGGGATAAAGAACGCAGAGGCGATTTAAAAACACCGGAAGGTATTTATTATATTGATGGGCGTGTTCCGAACAGTAAACTGACTCCAAAATTTGGCCCTATCGCTTTTACACTTGATTACCCGAACTTCGTCGATCGCCTCCAAAAGAGAAACGGATCGAATATCTGGATCCACGGACGCGATGAAGCCATCAAGGATTTCATAACCGAAGGTTGTATTTCGATGGAAAACGACCAGATTCTCGGCCTAAGAAAATATATCGACATCGGTCAGACACCTGTTATCATTCTGGACAATTTATCCGACTATTCCGTCGATCAGGCGGGTTACAAATCCGCGATTAATCGCTGGTTAGAATTTACAAACGGCTGGGCGCAAAGCTGGGACGGTGGAGATATTTCCACGTATTGTTCATACTACGATCTCCAATACGTTGACGGAAACGGACGCAATCTGGCGAAATTCAAGGAATATAAATCCGGACTTGAAAAAACTTACAAATGGAAAACGGTCATCATCGACAGAGTTTGTGTTCTCATTTCCGACAAGGAAACTCATCTGAAATTCCGCCAGCGTTACATTAGTCCGACCTTTTACAGCGAAGGCGAGAAACTGTTGACTCTCGTTCCTTCCAGGTCACAATGGAAGATCATTCAGGAAACTTTTGAAACCTCCTCGCCAAGAATTTCGCCGACAGAAATGATTGAGCAGTTCTTAAAGAATTGGGAAAGCGCCTGGGAAAAACAGGACATCGAAGATTACCTGGCATTTTATGCTCCCGATTTCGTCAGTGGCGGATACGATCTGAACGGTTGGTGTAAGTATAAATCGGATTTGTTCCAGTCTGTTAAAAAAGTCAGCGTCGAACGAAGCGCATTGAGTGTTCAATCGACCGAAAAACAAATCTGGCACGTTACTTTTCGTCAGGTTTACCAGGCAGACGGTTATCGCGACGTCGGAGTGAAAACGATGACGATCAGGGGTATTCCCGGCGACCTGAAAATCAGTAAAGAAGAGTGGAGAGAAAACAATTAGATACACAAAAATATATATCATTCTGGGAATAATCCTCTGTTCGGCGGTTGGAAGCCTGTCGGATGACATCAAACGTCCGTCGCGCGAATATAAAGTTTACTTTGAAAATACTCCGAACGAACTGCACGTTTATAAGGTTTATGGCCGTTTCGACGGCAAAACGATCTTCATTCTTGGCGGGATTCAGGGCGACGAGCCGGGCGGCTATCTCTCGGCCGACCTTTATCCCGACCTCGTGCTTGATAAAGGAAACCTGATCGTTATTCCGCGCGCTAATTTTCATTCTATTATCCTGAATGCCAGAGGCGTCAACGGTGATATGAATCGACGTTTCAATAACAATAACACAAGCGATGTGGATGATCAGATCGTCGAAATAATCAAGCAGTTGATGTCCGAAAGCGACCTCTTCCTGAATCTGCACGACGGCAGCGGTTTTTACAGTGATACCTATATCGACAAAAACCGTAATCCGGAAAAATTCGGACAGGCGTTAATTGCGGACGCCAGTCGTCCGGTTTTTGGGCGCGATACTCTGAAACTCGAAGAAATGGCGAAAAAAGTGATCGAGCGGGTCAATTCCCGTGTCGAAATTCCAGAGCATCGCTTTCATTTTATGAATACGAATACCCTGACCTCCGATACAAAATATCCGGAGCAGAGAAAATCGGCCACTTACTATGCGCTCACGACTTTTCATATTCCGGCTTTCGGTATCGAATCATCGAAAAGCCTGAATAGTGTCGAGTTGAAAATCCGCTATCATAATTATGCGATCAACGAGTTCTTTAAACTAATGGGCGTTGAACCGGAACACCCCGCGGTTCTGTTCGAACCGCCGAAACTGATTTACCTTCTGATCTCGATCAACAACACCGAGACCAAACTTATCGAAAACAACGGTTTCATAAAGGTCAATGTCGGCGACGTTTTGCGCATCATCCATATCGAATCCAATTATAATCGTGGCATCACATGCGATGTGGTCGGCACCGGCACGGAACAGGATTTTCAAAAACCGATTTCTATTCAAGGAACGACTTCCATTGTCGTGCGGCGGGATAATCAGGTGATCGGGAACGTGCAGGTCGAATCTGTTGGGCAACCGGTTGAAATTGTTTCCTTCCTGATCGAAGTCAACGGATCTCAAATGAAAATTTCAGGCGATCAAACGCTGACAGTTCGGCGCGGCGATAAAATTAAAATCGTCGATGTATCTGTTCCCAAAGTTAACAGTTCCGATCTTAAAGTCAATTTAAAGGGTTATGCTCCAAAGGAAGCGGCTAACGATGGTGAAGACCGCAATAGTTTGATCGATGTCCGCAAACTGAACTGGAACAAGTATTCCGTCGATGGTAAAGGCAAAAAGTATCCGATCATCGTGACTCGCGGCGATCAGGAACTGACCCGCGCTTATATTTATATTCAGGACTGAGGGATTCTTGCCGCGTGAAAAGTATATTCCCACATGGCTTTTTCGTTGACTTAAGTCATTAACTCAGTTAAATTCAACCGCTTTTTACCAAACATTGAATGCGCATTTTTATCGAGGTGAAAATAAATGTTCAAAAAGACAAACATTCGATTCATTATCATCGGCGTAGCCGTCGTTCTGGCGCTTTATTCGCTGTACTGGACGGTTGCGTACAACACATTTTCTCCAACCAAAATGGAGACTTTAAAAACCGCCGGCAAACTGGATAAATTCGAAAACCGGATCATCCGGCTGGGGCTGGATCTTCAGGGCGGCATGCATGTCGTTCTCGAACTGAACATACCCAAATTAGTCGAAACGATCGCGTCGAACAAAACGCCGGAATTCTATTCGATCCTTCAGGCTTCAACCGAGGAATCGAAAATCAACAACGAAGATTTCTTTGCGGTATTTGAAAGAAATGTCGAAAAAAATAATTTCAGACTCGTCCGCTATTTTACCAATCGCGGCTACAAGAATTCCGACATTGTCCAAAGCCTGAAAGACGAATCCAAAGACGCTATGCGCCGCTCCCTGGAAATCATCCGCAACCGCGTCGATCAGTTCGGCGTCTCCGAACCGACGATCCAAAAAGCGGGGGAATACCGGATCATCGTCGAACTCGCCGGCATTCAAGATGCCTCGCGGGCACGACAACTCATTCAAAGTACGGCTCTGATGGAATTCAATCTCCTCAAAGAACCGGGTGTTACACAATCTTTCATCGCATCCGTTGACAATTACTTAAAGACCGGCAAGACGGACATCGTCAAAGAAGCGCTCGCCTCTCAAGATACGACCGTCGCTCTTAAAGAATCCAAAGACAAATCGGTCAGTGTTAACGAACTGCTCGGCAAAACTTCAGTCGGCGCATCAACGCAATCCGAAACAGCCGATTCTTCCGTTATCGTCGATGAGGCGATGTTCGCCGAGAAACCGTTCTCTTCCTTGCTTCGCAATGTCAATGAGATGATCGGCGTACCGGAAAGCAACGTCTTTGCCGTCAAAAAAATTCTGGCAAATCCCGCCGTCGTCAAACTGATTCCTTACGACTCCAAGTTTCTCTGGTCGGCTAAAACCGAACGGATGACGATGCAGGATGGAAAAACAGAAAATTTTTATATTCTTTACCATCTCAATTATGAAGCCGGTCTTCAGGGCAAATATATTACCAAAGCTTCCGCAACTGTCGGCGGCGCAGGCGCTCAGACAGCGGGTCAACCAATCGTCAACTTCGGCATGAATAACGAAGGCGCGAAAATCTTCTCGCGTCTAACCGGTTCCAACATCGGCAAACGCCTCGCCATTACGATGGATGACAAAGTTTATATGGCTCCTTCCATCCGTTCTAAAATTCCGAATGGTTCCGGATACATCGAAGGTCTGGAAGACATGGACGAAGCCAAGAACATCGCCATCGTTCTCCGTGCCGGCGCGCTTCCCGCACAGGTTGACGTAATCGAGGAAAGAACTATCGGCCCATCCCTTGGAAGAGACTCCCTCGCGATCGGAATAAAGGTTGGTTTTCTGTCGCTTCTTGTCGTCATGCTTTTCATGATCTTTTATTATCGGAGATCGGGACTGCTTGCCGATATGGCGCTGATCTTGAATATGGTATTTACGATGGCAATTATGGCGATGCTCCGCTCTACGCTGACATTGCCGGGTATTGCTGGTTTGGTACTCACGATCGGTATGGCGGTCGATGCAAACGTACTGATCTTTGAACGTATCCGAGAAGAACTTGAACGCGGCAAAACGGTAAAAGCCGCCATCGAAACCGGATATAGCCGCGCGTTGTCCGCGATTCTGGACTCGAACATTACAACGCTTTTAACGGCTCTCATTCTTATGCAGTTCGGAACCGGACCGGTCAAAGGTTTCGCCATAACGCTTTTCTGGGGTATCACATCCAGCATGTTTACGGCGATTTTCGTGACGCGCACGTTCTATAACTGGAGAACCGACCGCCACGTGCTCAAAACACTCAGCATATAATCAGGATGTACAAACATGATAAGAATTATAAAAAAAACTGATTTTCCGTTCATTAAATACAGCAAGACGGCTATTACGATCTCGCTGATTATTATCGCGATAGGATTGGTTTCACTTGTCTTCCGTGGTCTAAACTTCGGAATCGATTTTACCGGCGGCACATTGGTGCAGGTAGATTTTCAAAAACCGATGGAGGTCGATGACGTTCGCGGAACACTCGCAACGGTCGGTTTAGCAAACAGTACGATCCAGAAATCCGGCGAAAACGAATTCATCATCCGAATTCCGCAAGCCGATGACAAAGGAAATATCCGGGAAGTTTTCAAATCGGCATTCGGAATCACGGATACCGAAATTCAAAGAATAGAGCAAGTGGGTCCGAAAATCGGGAAGGAACTGCGCGGCGATGTGCTTTGGGCTATCTTTTTCTCGTTTATCGTGATCGGTATATATATTGCCGTTCGGTTTGAATTTCAATACGCCATCGGCGTTATTCTTTCTCTGTTACACGATGTGCTGATAACACTGACTGTCTTTACCGTTTTCCGGTTGGAAGTGTCGCTTACAACAATTGCGGCTTTTCTGACGATCATCGGTTATTCACTGAATGACACGATCGTTATTTTCGATCGCGTCCGCGAGAATCTGAAAGTCATGCGCAACGAAAATTACGAACGCATCATGGACGTCAGCATCAACGAGACGCTCAGCCGGACGATCATCACCGATTTAACCGTTTTCTTCGTTGTGCTTTGCCTCTTGTTTGTGCCGGGCGAAGTTCGCATATTCGCCATCGCATTGACTGTCGGAAGTATCGCCGGAACGTATTCGACGATTTACATTGCCGGTCCGGTCGTCGTTTTCTGGGCGCGTAAATTCAAAACCAAAAAGAAATGATCATTTCTAACAGTAACCTTAAAATGCTCCTATCCGGGAGCATTTTATATTTTAGGGAGACATCATGTCAGTAACAGCAGTAATCGGCGGTCAATGGGGTGATGAAGGAAAAGGCAAGATCGTTGACGCGCTGTGCGAAACCGCGGAAGTCGTAGCCCGTTACCAGG
>JAQUKI010000070.1 GCA_028719225.1 Fidelibacterota bacterium
ATGCTGGCCTGGCTCCGCGCCATAACCAATCCGGCAAGATGAATGGTAAAACCCAACTTTGTAAGACCGGAAATGGACGCTTGCGCACTGCACTATATTTACCAACCTTATGCGCCATCAGATGTAACCCTATTATTCGTGAATTTTATCAACGCCTGATCGCGCGCGGAAAACTTAAAATGGTCGCGGTGGGAGCATGTATGCGAAAACTTATACATATTATCGTCGGTGTACTTAAAAATCAAATATCTTTTAATCCAAACTATGCACTTTAACATTGACTTTGAACGCAGAATCTTTGTGGTTATCACGGTTATTCATACCTCCGGAAGACCGCAAGCACCACGCCGCCGATCTTGAACTCATCCTCAGCACCGATTCGAATCACCGTGTATGCCGGATTCCGAGGATGCAATTCGATTCCGTCCGGCTTCGGATAATACCGCTTGAGCGTCGCCTCATTGTTGATAAATGCCACGACCGTCTGTCCGTTCTCCGCGGACGCCTGTTGTCGCACGATCACATAATCGCCGTCCTGAATGTTGTCGTCGATCATCGAATCACCTTTGACCCGTAAGACATAATTTTCTGAATATGCATACGAAAGCGGAACTTCTATCGACTCGCGGTTTTCAATGGCTTCCAAAGGATAACCGGCGGCGATCAATCCAAGCAGAGGCAAACTGCCCGTGTTTTGTTTCTGTTCAGGAATCATCAGCGCACGCTTGGTATTCGATGCACCCGAACGTTTTAATGATCCGGAATGCTCCAATTCTCTGACATACCAGTTCACCGTGCCGAGCGACCGGATTTTCAAGCCATTCATGATTTCCTGAAACGTCGGCGCTCTCTTATTGACGTCGGTAAAATTTTGAATGAACTCCACAAACCGCTGTTTTTTCGGTGATAGATCTTTCTTCATCGCTTCCATCCTTTCGCTCCGTCAAATACTCGTAAGTTACTCGTAAGAAATATACTGCAACCTTTTGGAAAAGTAAAGAAAAAGATGAAACCGCCATAAATCACAAAGAAATGAATATTTCCGATGTTGATATGCCTACAAACGATTCAGCCCAATCAACCCATACCAAAAGAAAAAGGGCTGAATATCTCAGCCCTTTTTGATTATCTATTTAAAAATAAATCAGACGACGCCTTGTCCAAGCATCGCTTCGGCAACTTTCAGAAAACCGGCGATATTTGCACCTTTGGCGTAATTACCCGGATCATTCACAGATGCGGCCGCGGAAAGACACTGCTCGTGGATATTGGTCATGATCCATTTCAGTTTCTCATCCACCTCTTCCGCTTTCCATGCCAAGCGTTCGGAATTCTGGCTCATCTCCAAGCCGGAAACCGCTACTCCGCCTGCATTGACAGCTTTGCCGGGAGCGTAGATCATTTTTTCGTTGGCTAGTTTGAAGGCTTCCGCTGTGCATCCCATATTCGAGACTTCGGCGAGAATCTTGCAACCGTTTTTGATCAGATTTTCAACATTTTCGACGCTGACTTCGTTTTGAAATGCGCAAGGCATCGCGATGTCCATCGATACGATATCCCACGGCCGGGCGCTCTTGTAGAATTTCACGCCGAATTTCGTTGCATAATCTTCGACCTTGTCTCTGCCAATGGCGCGCATTTCGAGCATATAATTCCATTTTTCTTCGGTTCCGACGCCTTCAGGATCGATGATACATCCGTCAGGTCCGGAGAGCGAAATGACTTTCGCACCGAGTTCCGTAGCTTTCTTGGCGACGCCCCATGAAACGTTACCAAAGCCGGAAATGCCAATCGTTTTCCCTTTGATACTTTCCTTTTTTGTCTTCAACATTTCGACGACGAAATAAACAGCGCCGTATCCAGTCGCTTCCGGACGAAGATTGCTACCACCGAAAGTCATACCTTTTCCGGTCAATGTCGCCGCGTCAAACTGATTGACGATGCGTTTGTACTGTCCGAAAAGATAGCCGACTTCTCTTCCGCCGACGCCTACATCGCCTGCCGGAACATCAAGATGTGGTCCGATATGACGATATAGTTCCGTCATAAAGCTCTGGCAGAATTTCATGATCTCGTTTTCAGATTTTCCAGTTGGATTGAAATCGGAACCGCCTTTGCCGCCGCCCATCGGCAGAGTTGTCAGAGAATTTTTAAACGTCTGTTCAAAACCTAAAAATTTCAGCATGCTCAACGTCACTGCCGGATGAAACCGTAGTCCGCCTTTATACGGACCAATGGCGCTGTTGAATTGAACGCGATACCCGACATTGACCTGAACTTCGCCGCGATCGTCCACCCATGGAACGCGGAAAATGATGACGCGTTCGGGTTCTACGATACGTTCGAGTATTTTCGCACTTTTGTATTTCGGATTCTTCTCGACAACCTCTTCAAGAGATTCGAGAACTTCTGTCGCCGCCTGCAGGAATTCTTTTTCCCACGGGTATTTGGCGCGCAAATTTTCGATAACGGTTTGAACGTAACTCATAATTACCTCCAGATATGTTTATTGTGTTGATTCCAAGATATATTCAGCGATTGTGTCGAAACTAACAAAAAAGACCTTTGCATCGTTCCTCTTTTTTCACTTCAAACAACGGTCAAATTCACGACCAAAACTTAATAAATATTTTAAACATTCGTGAATATATTTTTTAAAGTTCCATCCTCATCAGGCATATTTCGGAATCAATCTATCTTAGTATTTGTCCCGGTCTCTATTACTCATCAAAGGATGTATAAGTTATTATCTTCCAATACATGGCTATTCTTAGATTTATGTTAATTAAAATAATTTAACCGAAAAATTCATTCTTTCGGTTTTCGGTTCTTTTTATCGTTCTGGATGATGATGAATATACCCAGTATGATTAAGGCAGCCGGAATAAAAAAGTCCTTCAGAAAATACCGGATTTCATCAAAGACACGATCAAAATACCATATCTGTTTCATCCCAAAGAAAACACCTAACAAAATGAGCAAGATTCCCCAAAAAATGTGCGCGTTATTCCCCGAACGCGGTTTAGCGATCTCTTCCTCTTTTTTTGCAACAGATGTTTCAACGAAATCGTTCGGATTTTTCGGAATGATGATCATTCCAACGATGTAAGCAACCACTCCGGCGCCGCCCAGAAGAACCATAATCAACCATAATAGACGGATAAGAGACGAATCGACGTCAAAATATTCACCAATCCCGCCACAGACACCTGCAATTTTCCGATCATACTCGCTACGATACAATTTTTTCATTTTTCCACTCCTTTTTCATTCATTTAATTTCATTCCATTGATTGCTTCGATGTTTCGCACCGCAATTCTTTGGATATCGCATCCACCTGACGAAGCGGCTCCGGAATCCTGTATTTCGAACAGAACCGAAGGATAATCTCTGAAGATGTTCGGACATCGGTCAGATGACCCGGCGAAATGAACAACGGGCGAACTCTATCCTTGCTTCGCAGAACAATGCCAACCTGTTTTCCTTTCATGTTCAGTGTGGAAGCACATCCTTTTCTCTGTAACGGTTCCAGAAATTCACCAATTAACCGGGATTTGGCACAACCGATCGTCGGAACATTGAAAATAACACCAAGATGTGAAGCCAGACCCAATTCCCGTGGATGCGCTATGCCCGCGCCATCGACTAAAATCAAATCCGGAGGATTTTCAATTTGTTCAAACAACGGGATCAGCATCGGGATTTCCCGAAAACTCAAATAGCCGGGAACATATGGGAATCCAACCGTTCCGGTCCTCTTGAGAAATAACACGTCTTGGATATTATACAGACCGGTTGCGTTGTCATAGTCGCATGTAAATTCACCCAGAACAGCATAACCGAGTTTATCGAATCTTGAATATGAAACATCGACCGCTATTATGCGTCGAACCGGCTGGTAAAATGATCGAAGAATCACTTGTGTTCTTAAGAATTGTTGTATTTCCCGCGCCTCCGGTATAGTTACATCCCAGCGATGATCCCGATCTTCAACGATTTTCATTTCGACTCGCCGACGATTGTAATGAAATTGACCAAAACTTTCCGGCCTTTTTGAAGATCGCGATTTCGGTCAAGTATTTCCTGCGGTGGTAAATTATGAAGCGGATTGCGCAAATAATCCGTTTTAATCTTATCGAATTCGCGCCGCAAGTACATGTCCATGATTTCCCGATTATATTCGGGATGAAACTGAACTGTAAAAATGCATTGTCCGTAACGCGTTGCCTGATATTGTGTGCGTTCACTTTTCGCCAACGGAACGACGCCGTCGGCAAGTTTGGACACAATATCATTGTGAGATGAATAGACTTCGGTTTTCGATGGTAGAAGTCCCTCGAAAAGCGGATCGGTCAATCCGTGAAGTGTGAATTGAAGTTTGATGATTCCCATTTCAATTCCCAGCGGGTTATTAATTACTTCTCCGCCGAGAATTTTATTGATCAGTTGATGTCCGAAACAGATGCCGAGCGTCGGAACCTGATTCTTGAGAATGTTATCGACGAGCCGTTTCATTCCATCCAGATACGGATAAGGTCGCGTCAGCGATGTATGAGCGCCTGTCAGGATCACGCCATCGTACGTATGAATTTTGTCCGGTTCGACTTTTTCGACCGGTTTAACTTTCCAGACGACTTCCGGTCGGTTGGTTGCGTTTTGAATCCAAATGTCAAAATCGCCCGTCGTAGTCCGCACATCGCGGTACGTCGAGCCGGTTTTGATGATTAATATCCTCGGATTCTTCATATCGTCACAACCAATATACGAAATGGTAAAATAATGATTTGGAAAAATATCAAAAAACAATCGTCGGATAACTCAACGCTGGTTAGTTCACAATGCGTTTGACCTTTCGGAGACCATTTTTTCGGTAATCACTGAAATTTTTCGCATTATGATCGAAACTGTCGATCCGGACTTTTCCCGAACAATGAATGAATTCATATCCGCCGATATACAATCCGACATGCGTGATCTTTTCATTACTGTGCCCGAAGAAAAGCAGATCGCCCGGTTGCAGATTCTTGAAAAAACCAGATGTATCGACTTCAGTTCCTTCATTTACCTGCATGTTGGCGTCGCGTGGCAAAATATAACCGTTGTTGCGGAAAACAGTCTGAGTAAATCCGCTGCAGTCCATTTCTTTCGCCGAAGCGGTGCCCCAGAGATACGGACGACCCAGTAGACTTTTCGCTGTTTTGATGACTTTTTCAGGTTCTAATTTTCTGGCAAGATAGTCGTCAGCGGTTACCAACTGCTTTGTCGGAATAAATCCGATTCTATCATCGAGATAAGCGACTTTTGTCCACGATCCCGATTTTCCGAGAGCGATGAACCAATTGCCCATTACACAATCGCTGACCGGATCGGATTCGAACGACGGCTCCGAATGAACGATTCCTTCAACGCCCGTGAAAACGACTTTTTCCGAATTATCCCATAGAAGTTTGAGAGAATCGCTTCCCTGAATGATCTGATCTTTATCGATCCAGCCCAAATAACCGTCGTCGCTCCGAACAAGAAAACAACCTTCCTCTTCCTTAAGAATTTCCAACGGCAAACCCATTATCGTTTCACTTGTAATGTCTTTAAAGATCGATGTGCCGCTACGCATTTTCGCCGTCGAGGTTTTTAACATCCCGAAATGCAACTGTCCGACTGTATCGTCGGGAAGAAGTTTGATGGCGAATGTGATTTTTTTCTTCGGCAAAGATTCTTTCACCTTTTTCTCGAAAACTTCCCGAGCGGTTGAATGATCGGTTTCGCCGGAAACGATGAAATCGCCACGGTCGCGTTTGACGGAAATATTCCAGATGGAAATGCGTTGATCGGGGCAATATTCAGCCTTCACGCTTTCCGAAATATTGTAGATAGTCTTATCGATCCGCCCTGAACCGCAAGCGGTAATGATTAACACCGTTAAGATCATCATTAGTAAAAATTTACTCTTCATCTCTTTCTCCTCTTATTTCATCGAAAATCCTAATGTCGATTGATAAGCCACCTGATCATTCAGAATCATCAGCGCCTGTTTAACGACGTTGTCCGTATTCAGTTCGGATTTCGTACGCCCGGTCAATCCGTCTTCTATCGTCGCGAATTCGCTATTCAGCCCTTTAATGATCAGATCGCGGTTTTTCTCGAAATCCTTTTCTTTCGCCGCATCGAAAATAGTGTAATAGTGATTAAAATTGATTTCACTTGTCTTAAATTCCTCATCGGTTTTCAACATTTTTTCAAGATCGCGCATCTGCTTTTCACTTTTCGTCGCATATGTGAATCCGGTATTTTTAAGATATTTCTGGAATTCGGAAAGAATTTTGGAATCGACTTCTCCGATATTTCCGTGTTCGGTATGATAGCGAATAGCGAAGGCGTAAAACATGTTTTGCCGCCAGAGTTCACGCACTAAAAGCGGAACATCTGTCAGCGAAACAAGAACGTCAGGCGCAATCCCGCCGCCGCCTTTTAATTGCCGCCCATTTTTCGAATGAAAAATAGAATCTCCCACTGTCGTTCCTTCGATGATTTTTGGATTGTTCAGATAATCGGGTTTCTGGATCAATCGCCCGCTGGGCGTATAATATTTAGCCGTCGTCATTTTAATGGAATGTTTGGAATCCAGATTAAAAACTGTCTGAACCAAACCTTTCCCGAAACTGGTCGTTCCGATCACGACGCCACGGTCGAGATCTTGAACGATCCCCGCGACGATTTCACTCGCCGACGCGCTTCCGCCGTCAATTAAAACGGCAAGATGAACCTTCATATCGACCAACGGTTTTCGTTTGGAAACGAAAGTCTTATTGGTCATCGCTGCGCGCCCTTTGGTAAATAGCAACGTGTCCCCCGGCGAACAGAAATACTCGGAAATTTTCAAGGCTTCTTCCATGAGTCCGCCGGGATTTCCGCGCAAATCGAGAATGATGGCGTTCAAATCACCTGAGCCCGTCAAATTCGTCAACGCTTTCTTCACTTCATCCGACGCGCCTTTCGAAAAACCGGTCAGTTTGATATAGCCGACACCGTCGTCAACCATTCCGAAATAAGTCACGTCCGCAACGTCGATATTTTCACGCACAAGCGTATAAACCATTTCTCCGCCGATTCCGGGTCTGCGGATCGTCAACTGCACCTTGGTGCCCGGTTTACCGCGAATCAGTTTCGTGCTTTTGTCAACTTCCATGCCGATCGTCGAAATGGAATCGACTTTAAGAACCTGATCACCCGATAAAATGTTGGCGCGTTTCGCGGGTGAACCTTCCATCGGGGAAATCACTGTCAGCGTGTCGTTTCGCAGACTGATCCGCAATCCGACACCGCCGTATTCGCCGCGCGCCAATGTTTCAAGCGGATCCTTCTCGTCGCCCGTCAGAAAAACAGAATACGGATCGAGTTCATCGACCATGTTCTTGATGCTGAGTTCGGTGAATTCATCCGTTTTCACGGTATCTGCATAATTCAGAATCACATGCCGATACACTTCGTTGAAAAGACGCATGGAAGTCGAGATGTCGCGGTAAACGTCGCTTGTTGATACCGCAAAAACGATCGTCACGGCGACCAGAATAAGAATGCCAATCGTGTAGAATTTTTTATTCATAAACCGCATAGCCATTCCTTTTACAGAGATTTATAAAATGAGTCCAGATTTTATCTGAAATAATGTTGACCGCCTGCATTCCGTTCAGGACGATGAATCGTCCGGGATTTTCTTTCGCGATTTGTAAAAAACCGTCCCGGACGCGCCGCTGAAAATCCGCATCTTCACTTTCCAACCGATCCAATTCCTTCGCACCGATACGGTTCGTTCGTTCCATTAAATCGATATCCAGAATGAATGTCAAATCCGGAATGAGCCCATCGGTCGCGACTGAATTCAACCGTTGAATGAACGCCAGATCGATGCCGCGTCCGAAACCCTGATAAGCAGTCGTCGAATCGTAAAAACGGTCGCAGATGACGACTTTTCCGGATTCCAGTGCGGGAATGATCGATTCACGCGAAAGTTGGTGACGGCTGGCGGAATAAAGCAGAAGTTCCGCGATCGCGCTCATCCGTGAATTTTTCTTATCGAGCAGAATGTCCCGGATTTTCTCGCCGATTACCGTTCCGCCCGGTTCGCGAAATAAAACGTTCGCAACGGAGGCGCGATTCATGTGGTCGATAAACGCACTGATCTGGGTCGTTTTACCCGATCCGTCGATGCCTTCGAAAGTGATAAATAAACCTTTATTCATAATGCTAAGTTAAACACGGTTCCATTTCCTAATCAACCGAAATTTTCAACGTTTCTTTCCGGTCAGGTGTTGAAGGATGTCGATCGCGATCTCTTTGCTCTTTTCGCCGACCTCTTTCGACGGTCCGACGCAAGACGGGCAACCGTCTTTACATGGACAATTTTTGATCAGTTCCAGCGCTCCCGTAAGCAATTCTTCGTGCGAATCAAAAAGGCGTGGACTAAATCCGATCCCGCCCGGATAGTTATCGTAAATAAATATTGTCGGCTGGAAATGCGAAAGGTCTTCCGGATCGAGTCTCATCGACGGTGCGGAATTGGTTGCCGGCGTATAAATGCCGCGTTCGGTGATCGTATTCATCGCAAACCATTCGGACGATTTGTCGCCGACGCTTCGATGAATGTCGTGCGGTTCGCTCATGATCTTTAGCGTCGCAACCGAATGAAGCGCCTTGCTGACGCCGAGAATTCCATCGACGATGTCCGCGCGCGAATATTTCATCGAATCCAGGATTGTTTGCGGGATCGTGAACCAATACGCTGTCGTCGCCATTTCCAGATCAGGCAGATTGATCTTTCCGTAACCGACATTTTCCAGCGTGTAGAATTTGATCTTTTTGTATCCGACGACGCGCGTCACGACCTGTACTTCGCCCTGAAAGACGCTCAGCCCGCCGGACTGCCGTTTTTCATCCTCGACCAAAACTTTCACATTCGTATAATCGATCGAGTCGGTGTAATAATCCGAATCGGTCTTCCGGACATACGCTTTCCGCCCGTCCCAATCCAACTGATCGACCACATGCTGAACGCCGTCTGTCATGTAGATCGCGTCAGGATAGATCGTCATTGCCGCCGAACTGTAATCGACCTCCGCGATGACTTTATGATTATTGTCGGTATCGACCACGACGAAATTTCCTTCAGGAATGCGCCGCAAATTGACGGAAATCGCCGGATAGACTTCTTCCGACCAATACCAGCGGTTTCCGCTTTGATGAAAAATTCCGCCGTCCTGCAGAAACTTCAAAATCTCTTTTAAATCCTTCCACCCGACATTTCCAAACCGGCTTCCGTCTTCGAACGGCAACTCGAAAGCGGCACATTTGACATGATCGACGAGGATCATCAGATTATCCGGATTGATACGCGCGTGCTCCGGCGATTTTGAAAAAAAGTACTCCGGATGTTGCATCAAATACTGGTCGATCGGCGTCGAACGCGCGACGAAAATTCCGATCGCCGACTTCCCGCGTCTTCCGGCGCGACCGAATTGTTGCCACGTGCTGGAAATGCTTCCGGGATAACCGGCGAGGATCGCCGCATCCAGCGAGCCGATGTCGATCCCAAGTTCCAGCGCATTCGTCGAAATTACGCCGAGAATATCGCCGTCACGAATGCCCTGTTCGATTTCACGGCGTCGATTCGGTAAATATCCGCCGCGATAACCGGCAATCTTCTCCGGTTGGCTCATCGCCGATCTTCCGGACTCGAAATCATCTTTCAGATATTTCGTCAGGACTTCGACGTTTAGACGCGATAGCGCAAAGATGATCGTCTGAATTTCCTGATGGATCAATTCCTTGGCGATATACCGCGCCTGCTTGATGTAACTCGCCCGAATTCCTAACTCTTTATTGACGATCGGCGGATTGTAAAAATAGATCTTCTTGGGACTGACCGGCGCGCCGGATTTTTCAATGAGACGGACAGGCTTTTCGATCAGTTTTTCCGCATGTTCCTGTGCATTTGCAATGGTTGCCGAACAGAGAATGAACAGCGGATCCGACCGGTAAAATTCGCAGATGCGTTTCAGCCGCCGGATGACATTCGTGAAATGCGAGCCGAAAACGCCGCGATATGTGTGCATTTCATCGATAACGACAAACTGCAGATTCTGGAAAAACTGCATCCATTTTGTGTGATGCGGCAGGATTCCCTGATGAAGCATATCGGGATTCGTCACGACGATATTTCCCTGCTTGCGGATGGCAATACGCGCGTTTTGTGGCGTGTCGCCGTCAAATGTAAATACTTTGATATCCTTTTCGAGCAACGTGACGAGATCGTGAAGTTCGCTCATCTGATCCTGACTCAGCGCTTTTGTCGGAAAAAGATAAAGCGCTTTGCTGGCCGGATGCTGGATCATTTCCTGCAAAACCGGCAAATTGTATGTCAGTGTTTTACCCGAAGCGGTCGGTGTGATGACGCAAAAATCCTGTCGCTCCCGCGCATATTTCCAGCTTTCCACCTGATGTGAATAGAGTTGGTGAATATCCTTTTTCTCCAGAACAGTTTGAATTTCCGGCAATAAATCCGATGGAAAAGGCGCGAATTCGCCGGCATTACCTTCGATTTCGTGAACCCAGGCGACATTTTTCATAAACTTTTCGCTATCGGGAATATGTTCCGGTCGCATGACTCTATCCTCCACTCGTCTGTTTGTCGATTTTATTCCGAAGGCGCTCGATTCGTCTGGAAATCATCTGCCGATCCGCTTCCCGCCTCGCCGGCGATGCCGCGATGCAGGATTCGATGATCTTCAGCGCTTTGTGAACATTTTTTTCGATATGTTCGTAATATTTCGCCAGTTCGATGTATGGCTCGAACGAAAACGGGTATTCCGGATTTGTCGCCGTTTTCCAGAGCGGAACGGCTTCCGAATATCGCCTGTCTTTTTATAGATAGCCGCGAGTTCCAGCATCGTTTTCTGACGGCGCGGCAAAGAGACAGACGATTCAAGCACATGCTGATAATGCGC
>JAQUKI010000071.1 GCA_028719225.1 Fidelibacterota bacterium
AAATATTTTGTTATGGTGGCTTCCCGCCGGGTATTTTTACGATAGGCTGTCATTCCCTGCAGGTTAACCGTTTCAAACTGGTCGTACAGCACCTGAGTGGTTTCGGCCGGACCGACGATCAGCCAACCGCCATCGACCAATGACAGGAATAGGTTCTGAATGACCTTCTTTATCTTTTCCGGGGTGAAATACATCAGAACATTCCGGCAAAAAATGACATTCATGGCATTGGTATTGTTCAGCAAGGACGGGTAAACATCTTCCGCCAGATTGAGATACGAAAAAGTCACCATTTTTTTGACGTGGGGAGAAATCTCATAATGCCCGTCACTTTTGTTTTTGAAGAATTTCTGTTTGGCCCATGGCGGAGTTTCTCGAAACGCCCACTCAGTGTAATCCGCCTGCATGGCTTTCTTTAAAAACCGGGGATTGATATCGGTGGCCAGGATGGAAACATTCCAATCTTTCAAATCAGGAATTATTTTAGATAGTGTCATGGCGATCGAATAGGGTTCTTCTCCGGTGCAACAGCCGGCGCTCCAGATTCGGAGGCGTTGCCCGTTCCCTTTGTATGATTGAACGAGCTCCGGTAGAATTACTCTTTCGAGATTTTCAAAACTCGCCGGTTCGCGGAAGAAATATGTTTCTCCGATAGTTAAATAACCGGCCAGAATCTCGATCTGAATTTTATCTAACGGCGCTACAAGAATTTGGCGGATAAATTCGTTGGGGTCTTGATTGCCGGATTCGCGCGCCGCGGAACAAATTCCCCGCTCCAGATCGGACCAGCGTTCCTTCGGAAAGTTTAGCCCCATTCGCTCGGCAATCAGCTGACTGAGATTTTCTATGAGTTCAGTCGATATATTAGATGACATGAGTTATCCGATATATTTACTTTCCAAAATATCCTCAAGCCGTTGCTCTTCTTCAAGGGAAAGGAATCGGTCGATATCGTGGACTAAGATCAAACCGTTTTCCATTTTGATCACTCCGGCGATATATTCCATTGAAGGCAGAATCTGTTCGGGCGATGTTACCTTTTGATCCGGGAATTCCATGACACCATCGACAGCGTCAACGACCAATGCAACGGTTCGTTTTTCAGTGTTGGCAATTATGAGTTGATCGTTCAGGTCAGTATCTCGTTCCGGCAGACCGAAACGCCGACAGACATTGACCACCGGAATAATTCGTCCCTGGATATTAATTACGCCGAGTATAATTTCCGGCGCCTTCGGCAATCGTATTATTTCAACAATCCGCACAACTCTTTCAACTACGGCAAGTCGCAGAGCATATTTTTGTTCATTCAGTGAAAAAACGACAAGTTTCAATGGCTCACCCATAGTTACCACCATTTATCTACCTACAATCGTAAGATTCCTGCAATCATCGGGTTTACCGATGTTTGGATCGATCTGATTGCAGAAGGCTGCGATTGATAACGTGACCGGTTTTTTTATGAACAAATCCAAAAAACGCCTCCAACAACCAAGAGTGAAAAACATGGCCATCAACACATCCGAAAATTTGATAAGTTATTTTACCGTTCACACTTAGGTATAAACTGGAAATGGTTCAATATCAAGAATAATCTTTAGAGTTTTGTTTGGTGCAGGCACGTTGATTGGGTCTGATTAAGCCTGCTCGCCTCTCCGGGTGAAGGCTGTATTGCCATGCGTTTAACTCAAATGTCGGACTAAAGACTAAAGTCCGTGGCAATTAGTTGGCAAACTAAATCTACGACCTAAAGGTCATGGCAATAAATACAGACATCATTTGTGTCACAACATTCTGTGTATTTTGTCTTCGGTGCTTGATTAAATCTTGTTTTTATGTGCTTACAAAGAATTAGTGACTGAACCCGCAATCCTTTGAAGAATCTCTAATCCGGGTTCGATCAGTTCGTCGGGGAAATTGTAAATGGCGTCGTGTAGGTCGGGATGATTTTCTCCGGCTCCGATTCCGAAATATGCGCCGGGAAACCGGGACGCGAAATATCCGAAATCCTCCGACCAGCGAAAAGGCTTCTCGAGTTCGATCTTTTCCATTCCGCAGGATTCGGCGGCATTCCGGATTTGCCGAACGGCATCCGGATGATTGATGCAGGCGGAGAAAATGTCGCGGTAAGAGAATTCGCAAGCCAGATGATATTTCGCCGATATTGTCCGGATTAGTTTTTCCGTTTCGTTTTTCAGGAGATCGAGCCGTTCATCGGTGTATGCGCGAAGTGTCGCCATGATGATGGCTTTTCCGGGCGTTGTTCCGAATGCGATTTCGCCGAGGCGCGCGTGAATAACGGTGAGCAAAGAAAAGTCTTCACTCGAATCCGGTGCGTGCGGGATCGCGCTCAAAGATAGAATCGTCTCCGCGAGCGCCATCGCCGGGCTGGCGGCGGATTCCGGATGGGATGCGTGAGACGAATGTCCGGTCAGCGCCGTGACCATTCCGCACGAAGCGGCACAAAAAGTCTGCTCTCTGACGACGATCTTTCCGAAAGGGAAGCCGGGCAGATTGTGGAAACCGAAGATGAAGTCGATGGGAAATTGGTTAAATTTCGCGTCGGCGAGCATGCGTCGCGCGCCTTCGCCGGTCTCTTCCGCGGGCTGAAAAATCAGAATGACTTTTCCCGTTTTCGGCGGCTGTTGTCCGATCAAATGTGCTAATCCGGCGAGAATCGTCATTTGGCCGTCGTGTCCGCATTGATGCGATACGCCGGAGATTTCCGACTTATAAGACAAATTCGTTTCTTCGTGAATCGGCAGAGCATCCAGTTCTGCGCGGATAGCGATAGTTTTTCCCGGCTGACCGCTGTCGAATATAACCAGAAAACCATGTCCGCCGATATTTTTAACGATCTGACTTGGTTTGGAATGTGCCGAAATGAATTGGATCAGCCGTTCGGCGGTTGTCCGTTCCTCGCTCGACAATTCCGGATGTCGGTGGATTTCCCGGCGCAGGTCGATGAGTTCTGACAAAAACGACGGTAAAATCGTCACGTTGATACCGGTTGGCTCGGCCGTCGCTAATCGATGTTGAAGATTTTTCCGGGATTGAGGATGTTCTTCGGGTCGAAAGCGAGTTTGACGCGACGCATCAGTTCGATGGTTGCCGGTTCCAGCGCCTGCCCGATGAATTCCTTCCGTTTGTGCCCGATTCCGTGTTCGCCGCTGATCGTTCCGCCGCACGCGACGGTCTTTTCGTACAAATCATGGAGGATCGTCGGCAATAATTCGTTCCATTTTTCGATCGACATTTCCGGTTTTTTCACGATTGTGGCGTGAAGATTTCCGTCGCCTGCGTGTCCGTAACACGGAATGACGACGTCATATTTATCGGCGAGTTTTTCAATCTCGGGAAGAATTTTTGGAATAGAAGCGACCGGCACAACGATGTCTTCGAGGCTTTGAACCGGCGAATAGACTTTGAACGCCTCGGCGATGTTGCGCCGGACTTTCCAGACGCGTTCCTGCGTCGTGGTGTTGTCGGCGACGAAAACGTCGATTGCGTCGTTCTGCAGGCAAAGTTCGCCGATGGTTTCGTATTCTTTTTCAAGTTGTTCGATATTGTTGCCGTCGATTTCAATGAGCAACATCGCGCCGGCGTCTTCATGCGGCAAATGTTCGTTCAGATATTTGTACGAAGTCTGGAATGAGAGTTTGTCCATGAATTCGATGGAAGTCGGAATGATGTGTCCCATCGTCATGATCGTCGGCACGATGCGGATCGCGGATTCGACGTCTTTAAACATGACGAGCAGATCGATCTTTTCGGTCGGAAGTGGAAGCAGTTTGATATAAATTTTAGTAAAAATGCCGAGTGTGCCTTCCGAACCGACCATCAGTTTGATAAAATCATAACCGACAACGTTTTTCGATAATTTGCCGCCGAGATGGATGATGTCGCCTTGAGGTGTGACAACTTCAAGACCGATGATGTAACGCTCGGTGACGCCGTACTTGACCGCGCGTCCGCCGCCTGCGTTTTCGGCGACATTTCCGCCAACGAAGCAACTTTCGACGCTCATCGGATAGCCGGCGAAAAAGAGTCCGTCGGCTTTGAGTTTATCGTTGATTTCGTTCGTTACAACGCCCGGTTCCACGACGACAACGAGATTTTCCTTATCGATTTCCAGGATTTCGTTCATCCGTTCCAGCGATAATGAAATCCCGCCGTGAAGCGGCACCGCGCCGCCTGAAAGTCCACTTCCTGCGCCCCGTGGCGTGACCGGGACATTTTCACGGTTTGCTAATTTCATGATTTTCGAGATTTCCTCGGCTGTTCGTGGCTTGACAACGGCTTCCGGCATGTGCGCGTAATGTTTTTCGGCAATTTCATCGTGCGAATAAGGCTCTATCTTTTCCGGCTCGCCGAAGATGACGAATTTAGCGCCGACGATGGATTTGAGTTCATCAACGATAGACGAATTGATCGGATTATATGTGTAGTGAGACATAATAGACCTCCGTTACATGGATTTCTGTTGCTTCAATACTTTCAGTTTGCCGATGAGAACCGGCATCACTTCAAACAGGTCGGCGGCAATTCCGTAATTGGCAACTTGAAAAATCTGCGCGTCCGGGTCGCTGTTGATAGCGATGATGTTTTCGGCGGTTTTAATTCCTGCAAGATGCTGGACCGATCCGGAAATCGCGATGGCGATATAGAGTTTCGGGCTGACGGTTTTACCGCTCAATCCAACCTGATGCGGATAGGTTGACCAACCGAGATCGACCGCATCGCGCGAGGCGCCGACCGCTCCACCGAAAATAGCGGCGAGATCGTGTACCATCTGAAAATTATCACTTTTCTTGAATCCTTTTCCGCCGGCAATGATGATCTCGGCGTCCTGAATGCTTCCGCCTTCTTCGGTATTCGCCTTGAAACCGATTCGTTTGACGCGGCTTTTCAGCAGAGCCGGATTGATGGTTTCGTATATAATTTTGCCTGTGCGCGTGATGTCGGCCGGGAGCGGTTTGTTCGAGTGCGGACGAACCGTCGCCATCTGTGGTCTGCGTGTCGGTGTTTTAATCGTCGCCAGAATGTTTCCGCCGATCGCCGGGCGCGTCTGAATGAGACAGCCGGTTCCGTTTTCAATATCGAGATCGGTACAGTCGGCGGTCAGGCCGGTGTTGCATTTGACGGCGAGCGCAGGCATGACTGTGCGTCCGGTCGTCGTAGCGCTGGCGATCATGATTTCCGGCTGATACTTCTGGATTAAATGTAGAATGGTGTGCAGATATGGCTCAGGGAGGAAATGCTCCAGCGCGGGATTTTCGACGACGATGACGCGGTCGGCTCCGCGATGGATCAATTCCTGTAACCCATCTTTTGAAATTTGTTTACCGGGCATGATGGCGACCAATTTGACGCCGCGTTTATCAGCCAGCGCGCGTCCGCGTTTTAGCAGTTCGTAGGAAACGAGTTTGACTTTTCCGTCTTCCTGTTCGCCGAGAATCCAAACATCTGTATATGACATTTTAATCGTTCCTTAAATGATTTCTTTGGATTGGAGATAATGAATAAGTCCATTGACGGCGGTTTCAATCTCGCGCTCGTCTTTCGGCAGGATGACTTCGCCGTTCCGCGCCACCTGCGGGCTCGAGATTTTAACAACGCGGGTCGGAGAACCTTGAAGACCGAGATTTTCCGTTAGCGCGTCAATTTCTGCCGGTCCCCAGACTTTCAACTCCATACTCTTCGCTTTTATTTTACCGCGCAAGGACGGAAGGCGTGGATAATTCAGTTCCTTGACGACGGTGAGCAGGCAGGGAAGCGTAATCTCCAGTGTTTCGTAACCGGTTTCGACCATGCGTTCCACGATTAGACTATCCGGGCGAATTTCCACAATGGCGCTGATGTAGGTCGCGAATGGAATATCCAGCCACGCCGCGATTCCCGGACCGACTTGACCGGTATCGCCGTCAGTAGCGCGCTCGCCGCAGAGAATCAGATCGAACTTACCGATCTTCCGGATCGCCTGAGAAATGACGTAAGAAGTCGCCCACGTGTCGGCTCCCGCGAAGGCTTTATTGCTTAGTAAAATGCCGGTGTCGCAACCCATGGCGATGGCTTCCTTGAGAGCGAGATCGGCTTTTGCCGGACCCATTGAAAGAGCCGTTGTTATTCCGCCTTGTGTCTCATGAATCCGAACAGCCGCTTCGATGGCATACAGATCGAGGGGATTGATGATCGGTTCGACGCCGTCGCGGACCATCGTTCCGGTGACGGGATCCATTTTAACGTTGCTGGTTTCCGGGACCTGTTTAATCGGCACAATAATGTTCACTTTTTTCTCCTTGCGTTTTGACTGAATCCTGTCGTCCGGCGAAAACTTGTTTTAAATATCGAACATCGTAAAAAGTCATTTATTCTCATCTATATCGGGAAGTTTGGACTTCATACCTTCGACCAATTCTTTCACTTCGTCGAATTTGGATCGAATATTTTCGATTAATTCCATGTCCGCATTGCGGACGTTCTCTGTTTCCAGATTGTCCATGAACTCCCATCTCCGTATTTACTGGTTCTGTTTGTATTCTATTGTATCGAAACAACATGTAATTCTATCAACTAACAGGCACTAATTTATAAAATCCGGCAAGATATAAAAGTGAAAATCCGTCATCGCCTAAAAGACGGTGTTTTGAAAAATCGGCGCCGCCGATTAAGTTTGGTATTATTTTTGACAAAACAGGAATTGCGATGAAAATTGCCAACAACCAAAAGGAAAACAGATGAGCGGAATCAAGATCGTGATTGGTGTGGACATCGGAGGAACAAATACTGGATTTGGGTTGGTTGAGCCAAGCGGGAAAATACTCGCGAAAGACGCGATGCCAACCTGTGCGGAACAACCTGCCGAGGATTTCTTCCGCAGGCTGTTCGAGAAGATCGACCGGCTCCTTCATGAAAATCCGGATCGGTTCGATGTTTGTGGTGTCGGGATCGGCGCACCGAACGCCAATTACTACACTGGCCGGATCGAGAATCCGCCGAATCTGAGCTGGAAGATCGTCGATGTCGTTGCGCTTGTGAAAAAATATATGAACGTCCCGGTCGCTCTGACGAACGATGCAAATGCGGCGGCATTGGGCGAGATGCAGTTCGGCAATGCGCGCGGCATGAAAAATTTCATTGAGATCACGCTGGGAACCGGGCTTGGAAGCGGCATTATCGTCAATGGCGAACTCGTTTACGGACACAGTGGATTTGCCGGTGAAATGGGACATTTGATGATTGAGCGGAATGGTGGTCGGGTCTGCGGTTGCGGCAAGCGCGGCTGTCTCGAAGCGTATGCCTCGGCGACCGGACTCGCGCGGACTGCCATTGAACTATTGGTGACGGAAACTGATAAAAGTCCGCTCAGAGCGATTCCGACCTCGCAAATTACATCGAAATCGGTCTATGAAGCCGCAATCGCCGGCGATGCGATTGCCAATAAAGCGTTCGAGATTACCGGCAGATTGCTCGGCGAAACGCTTGCTAACACGGTTGAATATCTCAGTCCCGAAGCGATCTTCCTGTTCGGCGGGATGGCGGCGGCCGGCGATTTGATCTTTCGACCGGCGAAGGAACATATGGAGAAAAACCTGTTGCCGATTTTCCGGAACAAGGTCAAAATTCTTCCTTCGGGATTAGCGGAAAATGAAGCGGCAATTCTCGGCGCCGCGGCGCTGATCTGGCACGAACTGAGCAAAAATGACTGAAGCGTTACTTCTCTGATTAAAATGAAGCGGTTGTTGAAGGAGATGCGGATGAAAATGGATTTAGAGGATACAATATGAAAGAGAGGATAATGCTAATGTCATATCATGAATGACATGACATTAGTGATAAATAAATTTTGAGTTTTGAATTATTTTATGGAACCTCCAGCCCTTAAGCAGATTGTAATTCACTACTCCCTGATACCTCTAAGCGAGGCAGATGGCTGTTTAGTTTTCGGTACAGTCAATCCGGATGACACTATCCTAAGGCGAGAACTTGAATTCCTGCTCAGCCGGGAAGTCCAGGATAACGCTCTCTATATCAAATCGATTTGATATAATGCCTTAACTACCGGCTCAACTTTAAAAAGATTAGTACCCCGAACAGGACTCGAACCTGTAACCACCTGCTTAGAAGGCAGATGCTCTATCCACTTGAGCTATCGGGGCAAATGGGAAATGTCAATCGATGTGTCAAAAACGTCCGAGTCGGGGTGCTGAGATTTGAACTCAGGGCCTCCTGCTCCCAAAGCAGGCGCGCTAACCGGGCTGCGCTACACCCCGTGGATTAAATTCCAATTTCCATGTATCAAATTCCGGAGATTTGCGGGAAAAGTTTCCGGTTTTTCAAATCCTTTTTTAAGGCGCACACATCTGCTTAATTGATAGATTGTCACACTGCCAAATAACCCGCAAACTTATCGACTTCTCGGGACATAAGTCAAGGTTAATCATATTCTCAACTACCGAATCGGAGTTGACAAAATAGAAAATAAATCGTATCTTGAATTGTCTTGAAAAGTGAAGAATTTGAAAAAACGAGTGGTTGATCCCGGAGAAGATGGAAAAGAAAACGGTAAAAGATTCAAACAGAGCGCTGAGCAGATACCTTGAAGAGATCGGAAAGTACAGTCCGCTCAAGCCGGATCAGGAAATCGATCTGGCTCAGAGAATCCGGAAGGGCGAGCCCGGCGCATTGAGAGAATTGACCGAGGCGAATCTGCGCTTTGTCGTCAGCGTCGCCAAAGATTATCAGGGTCAGGGATTGCCGTTGACCGACCTGATCAACGAAGGAAATCTGGGGTTGATCAAAGCCGCCAAACGATTCGACGAAACGCGCGGATTTAAGTTTATTTCCTACGCCGTTTGGTGGATTCGCCAATCCATTCTTCAGGCGTTGGCAGAGCATTCACGCATTATTCGTCTTCCCCAGAACCGGGTCGGGATGATCAGTAAAATCACGCGAGAGGCGGAAGTTCTCGAACATCAGTACGAACGTACGCCCATGCAGGATGAAATTGCCTCCGAACTCGGACTGGATGCTAACGATGTGGCGGACGCCATAAAAATATCCAAGCGACATCATTCGCTGGACACACCGTTTCGCGAAGGCGAAGATAATACACTCATCGACGTTCTGCACGATCATGGGCAAAGACCGCCCGATTCCGCTTTGATGACAGAGTCGCTCAAGCAGGAAATCCGCGATTCGCTCAACACTCTCAAAGACCGCGAGCGCGATGTGATCAAGATGTATTTCGGCATCGACAGGGAATATGCATTGACGCTGAACGAGATCGGCGAGGAATTCAATCTCACTCGGGAACGGGTGCGGCAAATCAAGGAAAATGCCATTCGCCGTCTGCGCCATAAATCCCGAAGTACCGAATTAAAGACCTTTTTAGGTTAAAACGAAAGCGAGGTGAAACAGTAACATATGATAGAAGTCATCATCGGTTCACGCGAACCGCTGGAACGCGCACTTCGCCGTTTTAAGAAAAAATACGAAAAAGCGGGCATCCTCAAAGACCTTAAAAAGAACGAATTCTACGTCAAGCCCAGCGCTGAAAGACGGATGCGCCGCTCGAAAGCCGCCAGGCGACAGACTCGGGCGATGTATTATCAGGAAATTCCACAAGCCTGAAGGGACGGAATTCTGAGTTTGGATTTGCTGGCCGTTCGAACCTTATCGCCTGTTTCGATGGTCGGGACAGGCGAAATTTTACAGGAGTTCTATGCTGATTGAAAGTCTGTCCGGTGTTCGTGCATACGACGATGAACTCACGGAGATATTTATTCATTCCTATTGTCAGGCCTTCGCCGAAACCGGCGATAAAAAACAAATCCTCCTCGGCAGAGATACACGCGCTTCGGGAAATACCATTCGGAAAATGATTGTCGATTCGATGATTCAATCTGGAGTTGAAATCATCGATCTGGGTGTCTGCCCGACGCCGACAGTTCAATACGAAGTCGAACATCTCAGGGCCGATGGCGGAATCGTTATCACCGCCAGCCACAACCCGATCCCATGGAATGGGTTGAAATTCATCGGATCGGACGGGCTTTTTCTCGATGCCGATCAGATGCTCAACCTTCAGCGTCGCCGCATCGAAATCGGAAAACAAGCGTCTTTCAAAAAAACGACCGGCGGCAAACTCACGATGTATTCAACTGCCATTCGGGATCATATCGAAATGGTCCTGAACCTGCCGTATGTGAATCCGGGAACGATTCGCCAGCGAAAATTTAAGATCGTCGTTGATGCGGTGAATGGCGCGGGATTCTCTGCGATTCCCGAGATTCTTGAAAGTCTCGGTTGTGAAGTCGTTCGCCTGAATTGCGACGGTTCTTTGCCGTTTCCGCACACGCCGGAACCGTTGCCGGAAAACCTTACCGACCTGATGGCGAAAGTGAAAAGCGAACATGCAGACATCGGCTTTGCCATCGATCCCGACGCCGACCGGCTGGCGATCATTTCCAATGAAGGACTTCCGCTGTCGGAAGAATATACGCTGGTGCTGGCTTCGATGTGCGCATTGTCGAAATCGCAAAGCGTTGACAAAACCGTCGTCACGAATCTTTCCACGACGATGGCTCTGGATGATGTCGCTCGTCAGTTGGGCGCGACGGTCGTCCGCACGCCGATCGGCGAGATCAATGTCGCCAAGAAAATGCGCGAAATTCATGCAGTTGTCGGCGGAGAAGGAAACGGCGGCGTGATTCTGCCGGATGCGCACCTCGGGCGGGATTCGCTCGTCGGTTCCGCGCTGGTCTTACAATTTCTCAGCGAACAGACCGCGCCGATTTCCGAGGTGATGAAATCCCTTCCGCATTATGCGATGATCAAGAAAAAAATCCCGCGTGGCGATAAACCGCTCAGCGATTATTTTTCGGATCTGAAAACGCTCGCTTCAGCCGACTCTGTGAATATGGAAGACGGCATCAAATTCATCTGGAAAGACCGCTGGGTGCATCTGCGCCCGTC
>JAQUKI010000072.1 GCA_028719225.1 Fidelibacterota bacterium
TAATACTGTCGATCCGCCGGTTGCGGGCAATTCATTGGATGCGGCTAATCGCTGGTATGAATTGCGTAGCGATGGAACAGGAGACTGGGACAACTGGCCGGTCAATCAAGGCGCGCCCGTTGATTCATTGGGAAAGCCTATGCTTATCGGCGATCAGACTGTTTTCTCCGTTTATAATGATGTGGGCACTCATAGTGCATTCGTAACACCAAAGATTGGTGTGGAAATTCGGCAAATTGCCTGGGCATTCGATCGGGCCGATGTAATCGGCGATATGGTTTTTATGAAATGGCAGATCGTTAATAAAAGCATATACGACTGGAATGAGACTTATCTGGTTATCTGGTCTGATCCGGATTTGGGATATGGCCGTGATGATTTTGTGGGTTGCGATACGACACTCGGAATGGCATTTTGTTATAACGCTACCGATAATGATCAAAGTTACGGAACGGCGCCGCCTGCTGTCGGTATCGACTTCTTTCAAGGACCATTGGTAGATTCACCCGGCGATACCGCCACTTTGCCTGATGGAAGTATCTATCCTGATAAAAAAATACGAAAAATGACTTCGTTCATTTATTATAACAACAACGATTCGCCGCAAGGAGAACCGCAAACGGCACAGGATGCATGGAATTACATGCGTGGATTCTGGAAAGACGGAACACCCATTACTGAAGGCGGTACCGGAACTGATCCAACTGCGCCAGCAACCAAATTCATGTTCTCGGGCGATCCCGAAACAAATACCGGTTGGTTGGACCAGAACGAGGCAGACCGTCGGTTTTTAATGGTAGTCGGTCCTTTTCAGATTAAAAAATGGGCTGATCAGAATTCGAATAATATGCCGGATTTTGGTGAAGATGGTGTTCAGGAAATCGTTGCCGGTATCCTTGTGGGACGTGGCAAGGACAACCTGAATAGCGTTACCTATTTGAAAGCCATCGATGAGATTGCACAGATGGCCTATGATTTGAATTTCAAATTGCCGCCTGCGCCGAAAACACCGGCGGTTTCAGTCAGCGAATTATCTAACGAAATCGTTTTAACCTGGGATGAACGGTCGGAATTTATGGATGACGGCGTTTCGCCTTATGAAGTCGCCGATCTCGTCGCCAATGGTTTGGTAGGACAGAAAATGGTAGTCGGTGACGAGTATGTTGATGTGACCGATGGTACATTCAACTTTACCGGATACACGGTTTACCAATTCTCAGATGCTTCTGGCGCCGATCCGGTTGAATATGCTACTTTTGGCGTCGATCAGATCGCCGATGCGGAACCCTATACCGGACGTCGGTTTATTCGTTTAACAGAGAATAAAAATCCCGCTGTAGCGGCTGTAGGCGATCAACTTTACAATGGAAAGGAATACTATTTCGGCCTGCAGGCGACATCATATTGTCGCTTCGCAAAACCGCAGGTTTTTCCAAGTTCGGTTGGGAAAGTGACCGTGACGCCTCAAAACCATCCCGGTGAAAGATACAGTTCAGCGCTGGATAGTTCTCTGGCGGTAAAAAGTGTTCCGGTTAATGCTTCGATTCCAGCCGGCGATGGCTCCTGCACGGTTTCGGTTGTCGATCCGTCGAAAACAACAGGAAAATATTATCGTGTCGGATTCAATGCTGATGACACATGGAATCTGTTTGCCAGCGCAACGGATTCAAATGTGGTTACTGCGCCAATCGATACAGTATTACTTAACCAGTCGAATCAGGCCGGAGATGACGCGTATAATGTCGTCGATGGTCTTCTGGTCAAGGTTATTGGACCGGCAGCCGGAATTAAAAAGATTTGTGAACTGAATCCGAATGATTTGACAATATATGATGCAAATCTGTGGGGCAGTCTGAATAATTATGGTCGTTCTCAACACTGGCCGGTATTTGTCCTGTCGGAAAATATCGGAACCGATCTAGCCAGAGTTGACCGGTTTGGTATCATGACTCCTAAAGATTATGACATCATTTTCACTGATACGGATAGTACGTTGGCTTGGGATTATTATACTGATTTAGTATTGATTGACACCTTAACTGGTCAGCCTTCGTATCTTCCTTTTACAGTTTGGAGAATTGATATAGACGGAACACGTACCCGGTTGCCCGTTACAATTCTCGATAATGACGGCGACGGCAGATGGAACCGTTCTCTGACAGCGGCCGCCGGCATTTATGGTCCCGCATTTGAGATGCTTTACATCTACGATAATGCTGAATATAAACCAGTCGATGTCGCGACATATATTTCAACAAATGACGGCACTTCACAGCCGGGTTATGGCCCTTATGGTGTCGTCAATCCGGCGATCAACCGGTTTATGATCAATATGTATACCGATGTAAATGGCTATGCGCAAGCCGGCGATCTTGATGCTGACGGATATTTTTATGGTCCGCCTCATGCCGGTGAATATTTCCGGATCTACACAACCAAACCGAACACACCGAATGATCAGTTCGTATTCAAGGCGCCGGATGCCAAATCGCTGGCAAAGAAAGACAAGAAGGAAGACCTTGATCTGATCAATGTCGTTCCAAATCCGTATTATGGTTATCATAGCGGCGAACTGGATATTTTCAGCCGGTGGGTACAATTCACGAATCTTCCTGAAAAATGCACGATTCGGATATTTGATCTGGCGGGCAATATCGTTCGGAAACTGGAAAAAGATGATCCGACTCTGACTTTACTGAGATGGGATCTTGAGAATGAATACGGTCTGCCGGTCGCTGGCGGCGTCTATATTTTCCATATCGATGTTCCGGGACTCGGTGAGAAAATCGGTAAGATGGCCGTGTTTACGCCAAATGAACGTTTGGATACCTATTAATTAGTTGGAATAGGGAGAAATGAAAATGAAAAAGAAATTCATGATATTCAGTTTACTCTTCCTGACCGTCATCTTTACCCAAACGGTTCAGGCAAGCGCTCCGAAAGTCGGGACAGCTGCTGGAACAGAACTCCAGATTCCGATGGGAGCCAGAAACGTAGCACTGGGCGGATCGAATGTTTCCAGTGTATCGGGTACAGATGCATTATACTGGAACCCGGCGGGACTTGCGCTGATTCAGACCGCGCAGGCAAGTTTTACCCAAACATCCTACTTTGCCGATATGAAAGTTTCCTATCTTGCCGCGGGAGCGAAGGTTGGCAATCTTGGCGTTCTGGGCCTCAGCCTGCAGATTCTAAATATTGGTGATATTAAGGTAACGACGATTGAAGTGCCGGAGGGAACTGGTGAAATTATTCAACCGAATTACCTGACTATCAGCGGCTCGTTCGCCAAGCGCTTCACTGACCGGATCAACTTTGGGACGAACTTTAAAGTAATCTCGGAAAAGATCGGAAATATGAGCGCCACCGGAATGGCATTCGATTTTGGGCTTCAATACTTATCGCCGTGGGATATTTCCTTCGGCGTTAACATGAAAAATATCGGAAGCAAAATGAAATTCGACGGAACAGGCATCGAATTTGACGCCGATATTCCATATGTCAGTCCAAGCGGCACTACACGAAAAACCGCGCTCGATCTGGCATCGAATCAACTTCCGGCTTGTCTGAGTCTCGGCGTCGGCTATCAGAAAAAGTTCGGCGCGTCTCAGCAGGTGAATCTGACCGGCGCTTATTCGAACAATAGCTTTGCTATCGATCAGATCAATGTCGGCGCGGAATATGCTTTTCGGAATATGGTTTTCGCTCGTTGCGGGTACGCAATGACACTACTGCCGTCGGATTATCCTGAGAATCTCGAGGATGAAACGGCATTTGGCGTAACAGCCGGATTCGGATTGCATCTTCCACTTGGCGGAACAAAACTGATGTTTGATTATGCATATAGACCAATGTTACATTTTGATGCTAATCAATATTTCAGCATTGGATTTGCTATGTAAACCTTACTATTCCCCCACCTCACTGCGGAAAGTCCCCGATATCGCCAGATGTCGGGGGCTTTCGTTTTAACAGATTTTAATGGCGGACTCAATATCAAACATTCCGGTTGGTTTTATGAAAACAGGCTTGTTAAATTGTGCACGCATTGAAAATTCAGTTCTCAGAAAAGGAAAAAATCGATGATCGATAAAAAGGAAATCAGACGACAGTATAAACAGACTATCCAACCAATGGGCGTTTATCGAATTACCAATACGGCAAATGGAAAGATATTCATTGGAAGTAGTAAGAATCTAACCGGGACATTCAACAGCCTCAGATTCCAGCTCGAACTCGGCTCGTACCGGAACAAAGAACTTCAGGCCGATTTTACGGCTTTCGGAAAAGAGAAATTTTCATTCGATGTTGTTGATTATCTTGAACCGAAAGAAGATCCATCCTATAACTACACAAAAGATTTGGAAATGCTGGAGGAAATGTGGGTAGAGAAACTTAAGCCTTTCGGTGATAAGGGATACAATAACATTCCCAACCATACCTAAATCTTAGAATTCCAAATTCATTTTCTTATTATAGCAGTTAACTTCCCAATCTGAAATAAAACTTTATGACCATTCATCGAGTCTATTGATCGTTTATAGAAATCCTGACAACCTGAATATTAAAATCGGTTTCCAAGACCGTGCATTTTGAGGAATCCGTTACTTTTCATGAAATAGGAGTGATTCGGTGAAAATGAACCGTTTTCTGATTTCGGCAATTTTTCTTTGGTTCGGACTAACTGCCTGTTGTAGTAAGAAATCGTGGTGGGAAGTTTCTGATAAAAACCGCACCTTCGATCTGACGGAACATCGAGTATTGTTTGTCTTGGGAAACGAGTTTAATTTTCATGAGTTTGCGATTGTCAAAGGACATTTGGAAAAATGGGGTGCAGAGGTGAAAACAGTCGGAATTGACCAAAAACTGAATGGCCGTTTATCGAAACCGACCGTTGTTGGCTGGATCAACTCCGAGTACCGGGAATTTGCGATTGATATGTCTATCTCTCAGGTCGATCTGACAAAAGTCGATGCACTGTTTTTCCCCGGCGGAAATAGTCCGGAATATTTGCTTCAGAAAGATAGTCTTGCCGTTGTATCGCTGATCCGGGATGCCAATAAACGCGGATTGACGCTTGCGGCGACCTGCGCCGGAAAACGATTATTTGTATCGGCAGGTATTATCGAAGAACTATGCAAGAAGGTTCATTCGGATGTTCAAACGGATTCAATTTCGCCGAATGCCGAAAATCTGATCACTGCAACCGGGCCGAAATTGGAAATAATAGCTGAAAAAATTGCTCGGCGAATTCTTGAAAACGATTTAAAAAATCAAGCGGATCGTTCGACGATCGGATTGCGACCGAATCGCGTACCGTCGAATGCCGCGCAATAAATAACAGGTTCGTTCAACAAAAAAGGAGTAAAAAATGACGAAACGAATGATCTCTCTCTGGCTCTGTCTGATATGGTTTTTCACTGGAATCTTATCGGCCCAGACAGCCAAAATTCCCAACTATTCTGATACGCCCCGTAAAGATATTCCGATGGAGTATAAGTGGCGGATAGAGGATATTTATGCCACTGAGACGGATTGGCAGAAGGACAAGGCGGCAATGGTCGATCTGATTTTTAAAATTGACCAGATTAAAACTGGCTGGACGAAATCACCCCAAAATATGTTGGTGATGTTCGACCTGCTCAATTCCATCAATTTGAAAGCAAACCGC
Organism: Fidelibacterota bacterium; assembly: GCA_028719225.1. Classification (GTDB taxonomy): domain Bacteria; phylum Fidelibacterota; class UBA2242; order UBA2242; family UBA2242; genus 0-14-0-20-45-22. The sequence goes on from JAQUKI010000072.1 coordinate 5,672, forward strand.
CTTGGATCGTACGCAAACCACCAAAACGCTTCGGAACTAAGCAACAGCCACTACCGTATTTTACAGGGCGAACTTCAGTCAATTCTTGTCGATTATGGTTCCAAACTGGCATTTAAAAATGACGATCTGGTTAAAATGGACGAAAAGGATCTTCTTGGATATTTTAAAAAGGAGCCCAAACTGAAACCATACCGCTTTACCGTCGAACAGATTCTCCGGTCGAAAAAGCATATCCTGCCGGAAGATAAGCAGAAGATCGTTGCCATGACCGGGTTGTTTTCGGGCACGATGCAGGATGCGGCCAGCCTGCTGGACGATGTCGATATGCCAACGCCGGAAGTAACGCTGTCCAACGGCGAGAAAACCACGCTGAATTATATCAACTATGCAAATCTGCGAACTTCCCCCAACCGCGACGACCGCTCTTTAGTTATGCGGACCTACTGGAAAAATCACACTCAGTTCGAAAACACCTTCGCTTCCATTCTGAACGGTCAGATGAAGAGTGAACTCTTTTTTGCCAAGGTGTACGATTATAAAGATTGTCTTGAAGCCCGTCTATACGATGAAGCCATCGATACGATGGTTTATATTCAGCTGATTAGCACCACCCGGCAAAATCTGGCTCCGCTTCACAGGCTGATAAAATTGAAGCAGGAATTGCTCGGTATCGATAAGATGCGCTATGAAGATATTTATGTGTCATCCGTTAAGGAAATAGATCGTCGTTACCCATACGATGAAGGGCGTGAGATCGTTCTGGCGTCTATGAAACCACTGGGCACTGATTATGTGAGCGTCGTGCGTAAAGCCTTCAACGATCGCTGGATAGATATGTATCCCAATAAGGATAAGGAAACAGGCGCCTATTCGGGTGGAATATATGATGTGCATCCGTTCGTTAAAATGAATTATACGGGGAAATATAGCGACGTCTCGACCCTGACCCACGAACTGGGACACGCGATGCATTCCTATCTATCCTCGAAGAATCAGCATTATGCGGACGCTCACTATACGACCTTTATGGCGGAGATTGCTTCTACTTTTAATGAAAATTTGTTAGTGGATTATGTCCTGAAAAATGAAAAGGACGATCTGCTTAAACTCTTCATTATCGATAGTTATCTGGATGAAGTCCGCGCAACGATCTACCGGCAGGTGATGTTCGCGGAATTTGAACTGGCTATGCATCGGCGGGTTGAAGGTGGAAATTCTTTGACTCCGGATTGGCTTAATAAAACCTATTTAGATCTCGTCCGGTACTATTACGGTCATGATAAGGGCGTCATGCAGGTTGACGATTATATCCAGAATGAATGGAGCGGCATTCCGCATTTCTATCTGAATTACTATGTTTTCCAGTACAGCACCGGTATCATCGCATCGATGGCGTTGAGCGATAAAGTCCTGGCCGGAGAACCGGGTGCGCTTGAAAAATATATGAACATGCTGAAAGCCGGCGGTTCGGCCTATTCGCTCGATATTGTAAAAGCGGCCGGTGTTGACATGACGACCTCTGCCCCGACGGAAGCAGCCTTAAAACGCTTTGACGATCTTGTCGCAGAAATGGAAAAAATTGTCGCTCGTCTAAAATCTCAAGGTAAAATTTAGACAGTTTTATATTTTGTAATTATTGATGCGGCGCAGGCGATCCGTAACCAGCGCCGCTTAATATTTTCCTGATAAACTTCACCTTGATTTCTTCCTTGTCTTTTTAGAAGTTATTAAGTGCTGAAAATTTCCGAAGTTTGCGCTCGCTCGATTCTTTCCACAACCGGTCTGCCTGCGGATTACGTTATCAATCCTTATGTCGGTTGCCAACACGCCTGCGTTTACTGCTATGCCTGTTTTATGAAAAAATTCAGCGCACACACCGAACCGTGGGGAACGTTCGTCGATATAAAGATCAACGCGCCAGAGGTTCTGCCTGTTAAACCGGCGAAATATGAAAATAAAAGCATTTATTTTTCTTCCGTGACGGATGCTTATCAGCCGCTTGAAAGAAAGTACGAACTCACCCGAAAAATATTAGAAAAACTTGTTCAGTTTCAACCTAAAATTTCAATTCAAACCAAATCGTCGTTGGTTCTGCGAGATCGGGATATACTGAGACAGTTTTCGTCTTGCGAAGTCGGTTTTACGATTATGACGATGGATGAAAAACTCCGGCGGGAAATCGAACCGTTTGCATCGCCGATCGCGGAACGCATCACGGCCTTGAAACAAATTCACGATGAGGGAATACCGACATATATTTTCATCGGACCGATTCTCCCGTATTTGACCGGCTGGAAGGAGATAATTTCTGCTACTAAAGGTTTTGTTAATTACTACATGATCGACAGTTTCAACACGCGCGGCGCGATTTGGTCGAATGTTCGTCGCTGGCTGGCGACCAGTCATCCGGATTTACTGTCCCGTTACGATAAAATTTATGTTTCCGGGGAAGATTACTGGCGAAAAGTATCCGGTGCGGTTCACGAATTTTCCAAATCGGAAGGCATCGACAGCCGGATATTTTTCTGATCTGGAAAAGAAATTTGCTTCATCCTTCATCTGCCTTTAAATTTCACCGTTCGTTATGAAGAAAAATCCCGCAATAAGAAACAGATTTCCATTTCAGACCACTTTTTTGTTTACGGTCGTTTGCATAGCCGGTCTCGCATCTTTAGCTCACGGCGGTCAAAATGTGGTCGTTGTGGTGATTGACGGAGCGCGGTACGCGGATACATTTGGCGACGGAACGTGGATTCCGCGAATGTGGAACGACCTGCGCCAACAAGGAACCTACTATGCCAATTTTTTTAACACTGGCGTGACATCGACGATTCCGGGACATGCCGCAATCGTGACGGGAACATGGCAAAATATCAACAATGATGGTCTGGAGCGGCCAACCAATCCAACGGTTTTCGAGTATTTTAGAAAAGCGACGACCAAATCTGCTGAAAAATGTTATCTCGTCACCGGCAAGGACAAATTGAATGTCGTCTCATACAGTTCGGACGCCGAATATGGTGAATCCTACGGCGCGGCGAACAATTGCGTCAAACGAAACGATCCGTCGACATTTCAAGCCGCGATTCAGTTTATGGACACGTATCACCCGGAATTGATATTGATAAATCTCCGCGACGTCGATTCCACCGGAGAAAATTATGGTGTCGTCAAATACCGGTCAGCGATTCGTGCCGCTGATTCGCTGGTTTATCTGCTCTGGGAAAAAATCCAAACTGACGAATTTTATCAAGGAAATACGACTCTTTTTGTAACGGCCGATCACGGTCTGCACGAGGTCGGTACATGGATGTCACACGGCGATACCGTCGAACTGGATCGGCATGTTTTTCTATTTGCGGTTGGAAAAAATATCGGTCAGGATCACGTAATTACCGAGACAAAGTACCAGACCGACTTAGCACCAACGATCGGCGACTTGCTTGGATTTGATGCGACCTATTCGACGGGGACGAGTCTGTTTGAAGGAGATCGGTCCCTGCCGGTGACGCTCTCGGAATTTGAATCGGAAATCGTTGGCTCGTATGTTCGTTTGCGCTGGCGGACGGAATCGGAGTTTGAGAATTTGGGATTCATCTTAGGTCGGAAAGACACGGAGAAACCAAGTTACGATCAGGTTGCTGACTTTCGCTCATCTCTGGCGCTTCAGGCGAGAGGTTCCGTCAGTCAGGCGACCGATTATGAATTTATAGATGAGATGGTGCAGCCCGGAACCCGGTTGTTTTATCGGTTGTTATCGGTTGCATATAGCGGGAAAGTGACCTATGAAGGTGAAACTTCAATCTCAATTCCTGAAAAAGAGACCAGCGAGATAGCCATTTCGGTGATGCCAAATCCATTCAATCAATCCGCGCAAATTTCTTATCGTCTCCCGGGATTTGATCGTGGCAATCTTAAGATATACTCCGTCACGGGAAATTTGGTGATGGAAATTCCGAACGTCACTGGTTCAGACCGGGAAACGACGATTCTTTGGCAGTCGGAAGGAATACCGTCCGGCATCTATTTCATCTGCTTAAGTTACAAAACGGCGAGGCGGATTCTCAAATGCACGATTATCCGGTAAGTTAGTTGGAGGAATAAATGAAGAGATTCCTTTTTTGTCTGACAATTGTATTTTTATTGGTGTCGTCTGTATTTTCAGAGTCGGTGACAGTCACGCTAATCAATAGTGGAAAAATCGAAGGAAAGTCCATCGGACTGAAGAAAGACGAATTGCTCCTAGTGTCGGAGAAAAACCTTTTTGTCATCGATACGACAGTCATCAAGCAGATCGTTCGTTCCGATTATTTAATCCGTTCATCCCAGTTGGCAACCCGGCAACAATTGCACATCAACTACAACGCCTTCGACGCAGTTGTTGAATTGAACAAAAAAACCATTTGGAGTTATTCGATCTGGGATGAATTGGTCAAATTGACCGGTAATCTCAATCCACCGACGCCACCATTTCCGGATAGATCCAATTTATCGTTGAGCAAGAAAAACTACCTGACGATCAAACCGGCGCGACTTCTGTTTCAATGGACTGATTTGACTTATGGCAGAAGGTTTAGAAAATTACAGGCGGAGGTCAGATTCTCGTATTCTTATAGCAAAAATCTGGCTCATATCGCCGCCGAGCCCGAAGAAGCGCTGTTTGAAATTCACGATTTGAATATTTACACATTCAGTATCAGGCGTTACGAAAAACCAAACCTTCAGGGTTTGTTCTATGGTATTGGAGCCGGAGGAGGGACATTTCATTTTGAACCGGAATTACTGGAATATATTTTTTCATACAATTTCGATGAAGATGCTATTGATTATGGTTTTGTAGGCGGATTGGCAGAGATCGGAGTGACGGGAACGCCGTTTACGCATTTCATTTCATCTCCGTCGGCTTGTCTGGCAGTCGGATCGTTTTATGCTAAAGAAAGAGGTGGCGACTGGCATCGTGCAAGTAAAGTAAAGATCATTCCATTGGTCAATTGGACGTTTGGATTTTTATGGTAACAATGTGAATCTATGAAAGTGTTTAATTCAATTTTGACAATCTGTATTGCGCTCTCCGTTGTTTTTCTGCTTTCTGGTTGTGAAGAATCGAATCCGACCTACGTATCGTCGAGAACTCAGTACGAATATTTGCCGGTTTATGATATTTCAAAGGTTACACCGGGCAGATTCAGAATCTATCTTCGTAATAATTTCTACATTTCATCGGAGGGGGTTGACGTCCCGGCAGAATATGTCGAAGCACAGGGATATAACTAT
>JAQUKI010000073.1 GCA_028719225.1 Fidelibacterota bacterium
TTACCGCTGAGCGCCAAACGCGGCGTGCGGAAAATATCACGAATATCAAAATAAGTCAATTTCATCATTTCCTCCTAAATTCACATTTAATCTTGCCGAACGTTATCTATCCAGAATTTTTCGTTCGGAAATCTATTTCTAAAGTCGTTCAAAGCGGATGTTGCTTCGCTGTGCGAATCGAACATACCGACGCGAATCCGATACCATGTTTCTTTGGTTTCTTTGAAAATGGCTTTCTGGATGTAGGCGTCGAGTCCTAAATTGGAAAGTCGCGTAAGTTCTTTTTCAGCGGCGTTATAATTCTGCCATGAAGATATCTGTATCGTATATTTTCCACTGACTTTTGGAATCGCTTTTCCTTTGACGCGTCCTGTTTGGACGGTTTCCGAAACTGACTCTTTTTTCGGAGCGATGTTTGTTGAAGGCGCTTTTTGTTTCGTACCAGATTCGTAAACCGGTGCCGGAGCACTTTCACTTACACCTGTCGTATCAGTGGCACCTTCACCCGTTGAGTCGATACTGATTTCGCAGATGAAGTCGTTTTTGCTTTTATCTTTTCCTTCGGCATCGACAACAGCGTTTTGAACTGTGTATTGACCGGCAACATCCGGAACGAAATAAATGGAAAAACTTCGGCTGTCGGGTTGGAAGGAAAGAATATCCAGATTGCTTTCCGGTGGTTTCTGAGTGAAAACCCACCTGTAAGTGCATCCGAGAGTATCCTCGGGTGCTTCAACCACAGCGGATAAATGAAGCGGATTGCCGACGAAGCCTCGAATAGGCTCTTTCTTTCCGCATGAAGCTACCATAAGGGAAAAGGCAAGGACTACCAAGATCGACTTTTTCATATTTTCTCTCCTTCGAGGGTAAATCACTCAATAATTTCAACCGTTGGAAAGAAAAATGCAATTTCTTTTTTGGCATTCTCTTCCGAATCACTTCCATGGATGATATTTTCCTGAACACTGCTCGCGTACATGTGCCGTAATGTTCCTTCAGCCGCTTTGGATGGATCAGTACTTCCGATACAGTTGCGAAATGCCTGAACAGCATTTTCCTTTTCCAGAACCATTGGGACGCAAGGACCTGAAGTCATGAATTGGATTAATCCATCGAAAAATAGTTTGCCCAGATGCACCGCATAAAAACCTTCTGCTTCTTTCCGATCCATCTGGACGATTTTCATCGAACGAATGGTGAAGCCGTTTTCTTCGATAAAATTAATCGAACTACCGACCAACTTCCGCCTAACGCAATCTGGCTTAAGAATAGCCAACGTTCTTTCCATCTTTTCATTGCCTTTCTATGGGACGATCGTCGTCCCGGATTCTCCATGCAAACTGATTACTGCGCTTTCGACCGATGTGATCACGACGATTTGACCGCCCGATTCGATGAAATTGATCGCCGCGCGGATTTTCGGCCCCATGCTTCCCGCCGGGAACTGTCCCTCTTCGTAGAGTTTTTTTAGATCGCAGACACGGATTTTGTCGATCTTTTCCTCGTTTGGTTTTCCGAAATTTATCGAAACAACATCCACATCGGTCAGTATGTACAATTCCGATGCTTCGATATCCCGTGCCAGAACAGCGGATGCAAGGTCTTTATCGATCACCGCATCAAAACCTTCGTAAAAACCATTTTTCATGATATAAACCGGAATTCCTCCGCCGCCTGCAGCGATGACAATGGTTCCGATATCGACCAGTGATTTGATAGCTTTTCGGTTGATGATCCGGATCGGTTCGGGAGACGGAACCACACGGCGCCAGCCTTTCCCCGGCACTTCCTTGACCTGCCAGTTGTGTAGGCGGGCGATTTCCCGGATTTCCAATTCACCATACCAACTGCCGATGTATTTCGTCGGATTATTAATGGATGGATCGTGTTCGTCAACGATGACTTGTGTAACGATCGAAACGACATCTCTCGGGATTTCCTTAGCGATCAGTGCATTCTGAAGTGATTGCTCGATCATATAACCCATTCCGCCTTCGGTATCAGCGACGCAAATTCCGAGAGGAAGTGTCGGTGTTTTTTCTGTTGCCAGTTCGACTCTCAGAAGAGCGTTACCGACCTGTGGGCCGTTTCCATGTGTAATCGCCAGATGATAATCCTGCTGAAGAAGATTCATTACGGATTTTAAACTCGCCCTTGTGTTTTTGAATTGGTTGGCAATTGTGTCGATTTGCCCTTTTGGAGAGATGGCATTTCCCCCGAGTGCGACGACCGCGGTTTTATTCTTCGGCATAGACAGAACTCCTATTTTTGAAGCCTCTGTTTGCGCAGGAAATCATTCAGCACTTCCGATAAATCAGGTTTGCCGATTTCCTGCAGATCGTAAAAAACGCGAGTATTCGGTTTATTAATTTTGATGATTCGGTTGAGATCGATCGGTGTTCCGATGATGACTGCATCGCAGTCCGTGCGTTCGATCGTCGCTTCGAGATCACGCACTTGCTGATCGCCGTATCCCATTGCCGGTAAAAGATTTCCGATGTTTGGATAGAGGCGGAATGTCTCTGCCAATTTTCCGACGACAAACGGCCGTGGATCGATCAGTTCGGCAGCGCCAAATTTTCTGGCGGCTACCGTTCCGGCTCCGATTTTCATCTCTCCGTGAGTTAGAGTCGGACCGTCTTCGATGACCAGAACACGCTTATTGCGGATGATTTCCGGTTTCTCGACGCGAATAGGCGAAGCGGCATCGATGACAATCGCATGTGGATTGACGGCGGCAATGCTTTCACGAACTGTCTGAACGCCTTCGGGCGAAGCCGTATCGATTTTGTTGATAACGATGACGTCTGCCATTCGAAGATTGACTTCACCTGGATAATATCGCAATTCATTTCCGGGACGGTGCGGATCGGCGACCGTTATGGATAAATCGGGACGATAAAATGAGAAATCATTGTTTCCACCGTCCCAAAGAATGATATCGCAACCGGAGGGATCGTTTTCCGCCGCGCGCAAAATCGCCTCGTAATCGACGCCGGCATAGATGACGTTACCGCGGATGACATGCGGTTCATATTCTTCCATTTCTTCAATCGTACAACGATGGTCGGCAAGGTCTTTCACCGTCGCGAAACGTTGGACTTTTTGTTCCGCCAGATTTCCGTACGGCATCGGATGACGCACGGCGACAACGCGGAGACCTTTGGACATGAGGATTTCAATGACTTTTCGGGAAGTCTGGCTCTTGCCGCATCCGGTTCGGGTCGCGCAGACGGAAATGACCGGTTTAACGCTTTTCAGCATTGTTGCATCCGGTCCCAAAAGAATAAAATTCGCTCCGGCGGCGTTGACGATCGAACTGATATTCATCACCCGATTGTATGGGACGTCGCTGTAGGAAAAAACACAATCCTGAACATGATATTTTTGGATGAGTTCAGGCAGTTCTTCTTCGGATAGGATTGGAATGCCGTCCGGATATAATTTTCCGGCAAGGATAGCCGGGTATTTTCTGCCATAAATGTCTGGAATCTGAGCCGCTGTAAATGCAACAACGTTTGCCGATTCGTTATTGCGATAATAAGTGTTGAAATTGTGGAAATCTCTTCCCGCTGCACCGATAATTAAAATGTTCTTTTTATCCATGATTAGTTCCTTATTGATAATAGGTTAAATCGTTTGAGAAATGACAAATAACAAATAAGGAGACTTATTTATAGCCGAAATGATATGTCCACATGATTAGTGAGTAAGTGTAATCGGTCATTACGAGTAAAAACCTTTTCAATCTTCAAAAAAAATTCATTAAACAAACACGCTCTAAATTATCGAGATTCCCGTCGAATTTCAAGGAAAAGAAATTAATAAAATGAAGTTTTAAGTGTTTTGTAAGAATAATTTGTTAACCCCGCTAGGTTCGTTGCCTCGGGAAATGGATCAGATTGTAAATTCGATTCCTTCAACAGCGAGCGATATTTTCAGATTTCCGTTATATCCGTTTTCCTTAATATATTCTCGGCCTTCTTTGATCATTTCGAACAATTTTTCATCGGAATAAGAAGGATCATGATGAAAAAGAATTAGATGGCGGACATTGGCTTTATGTGCAAAATCGATTCCCTGAATCAATGTGCTATGACCCCAGTTTTCCTTTTCCACGAGCTCATCTACCGTAAATTGTCCATCGAAAATCACGACATCGGCGTTTTTGAAAAATTGTAGATATGAATCGATTTTGGCTTTTGTCAAATTGGTATATTCGGAATCGGTGGCATAGACGAGCGATTTTCCGTTATGATCGACTCGATACCCAAACGAGCCGCCCGGATGATTCAACATCTTATTCGTGATCTTAATTCCGTCCAAATCGATCGATTCTTCTTTTCGCAGTTGAACGAACTCGATATTGGCGCCCATCGCCGAAAGGGAAACCGGATAATATTCATCTTCCTGCTGATTGTTGAACCGTTGTTCCAAACCGTTATGGACGCCGTATAAAAGGACGCGATTGCCAGAAACGTATGCTGGAGAGAAGAAGGGGAAACCGCTAATATGGTCCCAATGTGTATGAGAAATGAAAATATGGACGGTTCCATTACCTTCGCCAAACTCCGAACGCATCAACGATTCACCCAGTTTCCGAATTCCCGAACCTGCATCGAAAATGATGTGTTTACCGGCGATCTGTACATGGACGCAGGCCGTGTTGCCACCGACGAAATACCGTAATTCTTTTGGTAGATCGTTGATAAAATTATTGATCGATTTATCGTTGATTAAATGTCTGCTATCGGTGATTTTTAGAATAGATCGAAGACGTCTTTCAAGTTCGAGTGAATCTGGAGGCGACGGAATCGATCCGCGTACACCCCAAAACTGAACCTTCAATTTGACATCATCGATTTTTGCCATAAAATTTTTCTCATTATCTATTCAAGGACAAATTCACGTTATCAAACAATTAACTGTGAATATGGAGTATAATTCCAAAAAAATCAACTGAATTTTCATTATTGATATCTCACACAAGAAAAAACCTTATCATTTTCCATATTGTTTATAAATTAACATCCGTTGTCTTGAGATTAAGTATCAGAAGGAGTTTTTATGCAGGGAATTCATGCACTCGACATAGCCATTATCGGTATTTACTTTGCGCTGGTTATTGCTATTGCGGTTTACTTTACAAAAAAAGCCGGCACGAGTACTAATAATTTTTTCCTATCTGGGAGAAACCTTCCATGGTGGCTTGCCGGTACGGCGATGGTTGCCACTACCTTTGCAGCAGACACACCGTTAGCCGTAACGGAACTTGTTGCCAGAAACGGAATCGCCGGGAACTGGCTTTGGTGGAATCTCGCTATCGGCGGTATGTTGACAGTCTTTTTCTTTGCCAAACTCTGGCGCCGTGCTGAGATCGTTACGGATGTCGAGTTTACCGAAATGAGATATTCAGGAAAACCTGCCGCGGCGCTTCGCGGATTCCGTGCGCTTTATCTTGGAATTTTTATGAATGGGATCGTTCTCGCCTGGGTGCATAAAGCAATGGAAAAGATATTTCATGTGACCGTTCCCGGGATCGATCCATTCATCTTGACGGCTATCGTCGCGGTGATCATTGGAATCTACGCAGCGGCATCAGGACTTCTTGGCACGGCGAGAACCGATGCTTTTCAATTTGTCTTTGCCATGACGGGTTGTATCATTTTTGCCATTATCGTTTTGCAAGTGCCGGAAGTCGGCGGAGCCGCTCATTTGAAAGAACAACTCGCCCCGCAGGTGATGAGTTTCTTCCCGAAAATCGGCAACGTTTCTCTTTCCGGGGTTAGCGGCGGTGTACTCGCGCTTTCTGTTGGCGCATTCTTTGCGCATATTGGTTTACAATGGTGGTCAAGCTGGTATCCGGGAGCCGATCCTGGCGGCGGCGGTTATATTGCCCAAAGGATGATGTCAACTAAGAATGAAAAACACAGCGTGCTTGCGACCCTTTGGTTCACGATCGCTCATTACACTTTACGTCCATGGCCGTGGATCATCATCGCGCTTGCCGCTCTGGTGATTCTTCCGAGAGCCGATAGTCCTTCGACTTTGCAGACCGAAAATCCTGTTATGTACGAACAAGTCGTGACTGCATACAACAATCAACCGTTGCTTAAGTCTGGAAATCCTGTTTATCAAACGACTGAATTCAAAGCATTTTACGAAAAATATGAAAATACCATTGATCCGGGTGTCATGTATCCTAAACTAATGATGAAATATCTTCCCACCGGTTTACTTGGCCTCTTGATCGCGGTATTCCTTGCCGCTTATATGTCGACAATCGCTTCTCAACTGAACTGGGGAACGTCATACATCATCAACGATTTTTACAGGCGATTTATCAAACGAAACGCGAGAGAAAAACATTATGTTCTTGTATCTAGAATCGGCATGTTGTTAATGGTCGTTTTTTCACTTTGGGTGACGCGCTTGTTGACGACAATCTCAGGAGCGTGGGAATTTATTATCAACGCCAGTGCCGGAATGGGCGCCGTGCTGATCCTTCGCTGGTTCTGGTGGCGCATCAACGCCTGGTCGGAAATTTCAGCAATGATCGCCCCACTGATTATTTATCCGATCGCAAAATATGGCTACGGAATGCAGTCGCCGATGACGCTCTATCCGATTGTCGCCGGAACGACGGTTGTTTGGATCATTGTGACATATTTGACCAAACCGGTCGATACCGAAGTTTTATTGAAATTCTATCAGAAGGCGCATCCGGGCGGAGCCGGCTGGAAACCGATATCCAAACAATTGCCGGGTGTGAAAAGCGATACAGGTTTCGGTAAAGCGTTTATAGCGTGGATGTGCGGCATTGTCCTGATTTATTCGACACTATTCGGATTTGGAAAATTGATATTTGGCGATTATCTCATGGCGGCCGTTTATCTGGGACTTGCAGCCATTTCCGGAGTTGCCATTTACCTGTATCTTTCCAAAGTCGGCTGGAAAACAGTCAGCGAATAGAATTGCCGGCGTTGTGAGAACTTACAATATGAATTTCCGATAGGAAAAACTGTCCAATGAACGAACTGAAACGAGAATTGAACCTGACTCACATCATAGCGTTGATTCTTGGATCGGTCATCGGATCCGGTGTTTTCATCAATCTTCCTATCGTCGCGCGGGAGGCGGGAAGTCCCTGGATGGCGGTGCTGGCATGGTTCATCGGAGGTCTAATCTGGTTGCCGCAACTGCTGATTCTTTCAGAAATTTCAACCGCTTATCCTGAAGAGGGTTTCGGTTATCTTTATATGAAAAAAGCGGGTAGTCCGGCGCTGGGTTTTCTCTATGTATGGACAGTTTTTTGGACGAGTGACACTCCGTCGATCACAATCGTCGCGCTCAGTGCTATTTCGGCGCTTTCGGTCTTCTGGCCGCCATTGCAAGGGACTATATATACCAAATTGTTTGCTTCGCTGTTGATTCTGACGCTGACATATATTCATTACCGAAGTGTGAAAAAAGGTGGCGGGTTACAGGTTTTTCTGACAATTGTCAAAATATCGCCGTTGATTCTGCTTTGTATCCTTGGATTCATGTATTTTAGCTCTGACAATTTATTTCTCAAGCCGATCCTTCCCGATAAAGCGAATGTCGGTTTTATGACATTGTTGGTTGCGGGAGTTGCCGCGACAATCTGGTCTTACGCAGGATTCACGAATGTTCTTTATATGACGGGCGAGATGAAGAATCCGCAGAAAGTCGTGCCGTTCAGCATGATCCTGTCGGTTGGAATCGTAACCGTCATCTATGTACTGATCAGCATCGCAACCAGCGTCTTCGTACCGTATGAAACGCTCATTCAAAATGTCGGGCAATTTGCCAATCCATTTCTCTATTTACCCGCATTCGCTAAGATTGCCGCAGCATTTCTGGCAATCGCCGCGTTCGTCAGCATGGTGGGTTGTCTAAACGCCTTGATTATGATTCAACCGCGCATCGAATATGCCATCGCCCGCGACGGGCTTTTTTTCAAACCGTTCGGGCATGTGCATCCGAAATATCTGACTCCGGATTATTCGATCCTTTTTCAATCCGGTCTTGCGATCGTTCTGCTGTTCGTTGGTGGGTTGGAAAATTTACTCGGTTATTTCACGCTGTCATATTTGTTTCAGAACGCGATGGTTTACTGTGCGATCTTCGTTTTAAGAAAAAAGCCTGATTATCATCCGACTTTCCGCTCGCCGCTATGGCTGGTGATGACGATTCTGGCAATTGGGACGCAGGTTTATCTCATCTATGGAACGTTCGTTGCTTTTCCGGTTGGCGGCGTTCTGACAGCCGTGGCATTGATCGCCACTGGATTACCGGTTTACTGGTATTTTAAAAGACAGCAGAAATTGTGATTCGGCGAAATCTTTCAATCATGAGCGAGATCAAAACAATCGTTTACCCGGAGATTGGGCAAGTGGAATTCCGGAAAAGTCGCCGTGCGAAACGGCTGAGTATAAACGTCAGGGTACCGAGAAATGTCCGCGTCGTTTTGCCAATCGGTGTCAGTTTTTCCATCGCAGAAAAATTTGTACAAACGAAACGTCAATGGATAATCGATCATCTGTGTCGGCTTGATAACAGAATTCCCGAAGTTCCGATTTTCGATGAAAATCAATCGATCAAAACCCGGTATCATACCTTGGAACTTTGTGCCGTTCAGCGAAGGAACGAAAAAATCGACATCAACGTTCTTCCGGGAATTATCCAAATTCATTATCCGGAAAATCTTGCCTTTCAGCATGAATCCGTTCAAAAGGCAATCCGACTTGGAATGCTCGAGGCGTACGGCATAGAAGCGCGCGAAATATTACCGAAACGAACATTTGAACTGGGTCAACAATTTGGCTTTCAGTATGCCGGTTTGCGAATCAAAAATCAGAAAACGCGCTGGGGCAGTTGCTCATCACGAAATCATATTAATTTAAACCTTCAACTGATGCGTTTGCCGGACCATTTGATCGACTATGTGATCCTTCATGAATTAACTCATACGAAAATTAAAAATCACAGTAAGATGTTCTGGTTGGAACTGGCGCGTGTATTTCCGCAACCTCAAATAGCGCGGAAGGAAATGAAACGGTACGCGATCGGTTTTTAAAAGATCGATATATCATTTGAGATGACGCGACCGTTCTCTGGATTGCCCAAAGATTTGTTTGATAATTACACGTTGCATGAATAAGTTCACACGTGGTTTGGAAGAAGTTTAAGAGAGACGTTTTAAAGAGGACGGAAGAACAAATATCCGTCGTAAACATTTCTGCTCAAATGGTTAAGTAATACACAAAAAGGAATCAAAGGAACATGAAATCGAACTCATTAATTATCAGCACATCATCAATGGAAAAATTATTGGCATTGAGCAATTCCCATGTCATTCAAATCGTTGAAGAATATATTGCCCTGTGCAAACCGTCGAAAGTGACGGTTATAACCGATTCACCGGAAGATATCGCTTACATCCGCCAATTGGCTCAGAATAACAAAGAAGAGGTCAAAATCGCGATGGCCGGACATACGATCCATTACGACGGATACGACGATCAGGGAAGAGATAAAGAACATACGCGAGTCCTACTTCCCAAAGGTCAGACACTTTCTAAGCGAATCAACACGATCGATCGTGTCGAAGGATTAACCGAAATTCACCAACTGATGGACGGCATCATGAAAGGAAAAGAGATGCTCGTGCGATTCTTTTGTCTGGGACCGCTCGCTTCGCGCTTCTCGATTCCAGCTCTTCAGATCACCGATTCCGCTTATGTCGCTCATAGTGAAGATTTACTGTATCGTGCCGGCTATGAAGAATTCAAGAGGTTGAAAGGAAGCGACCGATTCTTCCACTTCATTCACTCAGCGGGCGAGTTGGACGAACGTGGTTGCACGAAAGACATTTCGAAACGTAGAATTTATATCGATCTTGAAAAGAACCGTGTCTTTACGATCAACAACCAATACGCAGGTAACAGCGTCGGACTGAAAAAACTGGCATTGCGTTTGGCGATCAATCAGGCAAATCACGAAGATTGGCTTTCCGAACATATGTTTTTAATGGGGATTCATCCGCAAGGCAAAACCCGAACGACATATTTTACCGGCGCTTTTCCAAGCGCTTGCGGAAAGACAAGCACAGCGATGATTCCCGGTCAAACGATCATCGGCGACGATATCGTTTACATGAAAATCAATGAAGAAGGGGTCTGCCACGCAGTCAACATCGAATCCGGCATTTTCGGTATCATTGCGGATGTGAACCCAGTCGACGATCCGTTGATCTATAAATGTCTAACGACGCCACGCGAGCTCATTTTTTCAAATATTTTAATCAATAACAGAAAACCGTATTGGTTGGGAATGGGATGCCAGACACCGGAAACCGGATCGAATCATTCCGGCGAATGGTTCAAAGGTAAAAAGGACGCATGCGGCAAAGAAATTCCGCTGGCACACAAGAATGCCCGTTATACGATGCGTCTCAGCGAACTGGAAAACATCGATAAAAACGCTAACACGAAAGACGGCGTTGAAGTTTCTGCTATTATTTATGGCGGTAGAGATTCCGATACGAACGTTCCCGTTTACCAGTCATTCGATTGGTCACATGGTGTTTTCGTCGGTGCGACATTGGAGTCCGAGACGACAGCGGCAACGCTCGGCAAAGAAGGACAGCGCGCGCATTCGCCGATGGCCAATCTGGATTTTATTGTCGTTCCGCTGGGGAAATACATCGAAAACCATCTGACGTTCGGCCGCCGGATGAAAAAAACGCCACTGGTTTTCTCGACGAACTACTTTCTGAAAGGTCAGGCCGGCGAATATCTGAACGATAAAGTCGA
>JAQUKI010000074.1 GCA_028719225.1 Fidelibacterota bacterium
GATCACTGTATCGTTCTTGGAAATTCCGCCGAGATCACCGTGTCCCGCTTCGTATGCGTGGATGAAAAAACTCGGAGAGCCCGCGCTCGAAAGCGTCGCGGCAATTTTACTTCCGATATGGCCGGATTTTCCGACACCGGTTACGATAACCTTTCCCTTTGTTTTATAGATCAGTTCGACAGCTTTTTCGAAATTGTCGTCGATTCTTTCTTCCAATGCAGCAACCGCTGATGCTTCGATCCGGATCAGGTCAACCGCTTTTCCGATATAATCTTTTGCTGTCATTCTAAATGTCCTTATAAGTGTCTTTCGTCAGAATTTCCAACGCCGGAACGAATTTTCCCTGCGCCTTTAGTATCAACTCTATCGCCTCACGAAGCGCACCATCCCCGCCGCTTCTCTTCGTCACGTAAAGAGCACATTTTTTAACTTCTGGAAGCGCGTTGGCTACGGAAATCGGAACTCCGACGCGTTTGAGAACGGGAATATCAATGAGATCGTCGCCGATATATGCGACTTCCTCATCAGAAACCTGAAATTTTTTCTTGATCTCGGCGTATGGCTCCAGTTTGGCCAGATTTCCCTGAAACAGGTTTTCCTCCAGATGCAGTTCTTTCATCCGAAAAGTCGTGACGCCCGAATGCCGTCCGGAAATAATCGCTAGCGGAAATTTCACTGCGCGAAGTAAAGCGACACCAGCGCCGTCGAAAACATGAAAACGCTTGAATTCCATGCCGTTCTCACCAATATATAGCGAGCCGTCAGTAAAAATACCATCGACATCTGCGACAAGAATTTTAAGTTTTTTTAGTCGATCTATGAGTTCATTTGTCAAAGTGATTCTTTCCTTACTAATACGGACATTTCGATCAATTTGTGTAGTAAATCGGGAAGTTCGTCGAGCGGAAATTGTGTGGCGCGATCGCTTTTTGCCTCATCGACTTTGTCGTGAATTTCCATAAAAATACCGTCACACCCAGCCGCTACCATTGCCTTCGTTAATGTCGGTATATATTTTCTGTCGCCGCCCGTGACGGTTCCACCCGGAATCTGAGCGCTGTGCGTCGCGTCGAAAATCACCGGATAACCGGTTCTCTGCATGATCGGAATCGACCGCGCGTCCGTCACTAAATTTCCATATCCGAAACAGGCGCCGCGTTCCGTCAGCAAAATTCCATGATTCCCGGTCGATTCGATCTTCCGGATCGGATGAATCATGTCGAACGGTGAGACGAACTGTCCTTTCTTGATGTTCACGGGTTTCCCGGTTTGACCGGCCGCGATCAGCAAATCGGTTTGGCGACACAAAAATGCCGGAATCTGTAAGACATCGACGACTTCCGCTGCCGGTTTCGCATGGGACGGTTCATGAATATCCGTTAAAACCGGAACTTGAAATTGCGTCTGCACTTCCTGGAGAATTTTAAGACCTTCATCCAACCCGGGGCCTCTAAAGGAATCGACGGATGTCCGATTGGCTTTATCGTATGACGATTTGAAAATGAATGGAAATTTCTGTGTTTCGGAAAGAGTTTTTAGTCGTTCCGCCATTTTAAGACAATGATCGCGATTTTCGATCACACATGGACCGAGAATGAATATCAGCGGATGACGCCCGCCGACGGAAATCTTATTAATCCTGACGACTGTCATTATTTGCCGTCCTTTCCGCAGTACTGGATTTTGTATGATGGTAAGACAGCGCGGCTTTAACGAATTCCCGGAAAAGCGGATGCGCCTTCCCGATTCGCGATTTCAGTTCGGGATGGAATTGGCAACCGACAAACCACGGATGTTGGGGAAGTTCGATCATCTCGACGAGATTGAGGTCATTGTTTATCGCGCCGATGCGAAGTCCAGCCTTTGTTAGAATCGGTAAAAACTGGTTATTGACTTCAAAGCGGTGACGATGGCGCTCAGAAATCTGTTTCTTCCCGTAGATTTTTTGAGCCTGACTTTTTTCGGTAAGTTCAGCGCTGTATGCGCCCAGTCGCATCGTCCCGCCTTTTGTCGAAATTCGCTTCTGTTCTTCCATCAGATCGATAACGGGATAAGGCGTGTCCTGATCGAATTCCGTGCTGTTCGCGCCAGTCAGTCCGCAAACATTCCGTGCATATTCGATTACGGCACATTGCAGGCCGAGACATATCCCGAAGAAGGGGATTTTCTTCTCACGGGCAATGCGGATCGCTTCGATTTTTCCTTCGATACCGCGGTCGCCGAAACCACCGGGAATCAATAGTCCGTCGATTTGGTTGACCAATTTTTCCGATTCGCCGTTTTTCCCAAATTGCTCCGCCTCGATCCACGAAATTTCGACGTGCGTATCGTTTTCAACACCCGCATGAACGAATGATTCGACGATGGATTTATAGGCATCGTGAAGTTGCGTATATTTTCCGCAGATCGCGATTCGGACAGAATTTTTGGGATTTTTCACTCGCTCGACAAATGCTTCCAACTGTTTCAAATCCGGTTTATGTTTAGGTAATTCAAGCAGATCAGTGATCAGATTTCCCAATCCCTGTTGATCGTAAATCAACGGAATTTCATAGATCGTTGGCGCGTCGATGGCCTCGATGACTGCGTTCGGTGCAACATTGCAGAACAGCGCAATTTTTTTCCGAACGTCTTCCGTCAGATGTTGCGTCGTACGGCAGAGTAAAATGTCGGGCAAAATGCCGATTTCTCTCAGCGTCATCACGCTATGCTGAGTTGGTTTGGTCTTGATTTCACCGCTGGAAGGAATGAACGGAACGAGTGTCAAGTGAACATTCAGGCAATTCCCACGTCCGGCCTCGAACCGAAATTGACGTGCGGCTTCAAAGAAAGGTAATCCTTCGATGTCACCTACTGTTCCGCCGATCTCGCAAATGACAATATCATATTGATGTTCTGCGTTTACTGC
Source organism: Fidelibacterota bacterium (assembly GCA_028719225.1). Taxonomy (GTDB): domain Bacteria; phylum Fidelibacterota; class UBA2242; order UBA2242; family UBA2242; genus 0-14-0-20-45-22. Next base: position 2,909 of record JAQUKI010000074.1, read on the forward strand.
GGCGATCCGGCGTTTGATTTCATCGGTGATATGCGGAATGACTTGAACAGTCGCGCCGAGATAATCGCCGCGGCGTTCACGCGAAATGACCTCATAATAGACTTTTCCTGTTGTTGTGTTATTCAACCCACTCATATGTTCATCGATGAACCGTTCGTAATGCCCCAGATCGAGATCGCACTCGGTTCCGTCTTCCAGCACGAAAACCTCGCCGTGCTGGTAAGGACTCATCGTCCCGGGATCGATGTTGATATAGGGATCGAATTTCTGGATTGTGACTTTGTAACCGCGCGATTTCAGCAAATAGCCGATCGACGCGCTCGTGATTCCTTTTCCGAGTCCGGAAATCACGCCGCCGGTCACAAAAATGTACTTGGTTTGTTTACCTGAAGTCATGTTGTACCATTTTCTCCGCTTGTTGAAGATCTGCCGGCGTGTCGATTCCCAGACTCGCCCGGTCGGTTTTGACAACTTTGATGCGATAGCCGTTTTCGATGATCCGCAGTTGTTCCAATTTTTCTAATTCTTCCAGCCGTGTAACAGGCAACGACGTAAATTTGAGTAAAAAGTCCCGGCGATAAACATAAAGTCCGATGTGAACCAGCGCCGGATGCGGTGATTTTGGGGTTTTATCATCCCGGACAAATGGGATATTCTGGCGACTGAAATAAATCGCCTCGCCCCGGCAGTTTGTCAGTACTTTTACAACGTTCGGATCGGATAATTCTTCTTCGGTGATATTCGTTCTTCCCGCCGTACTTACTACACATTCCGGACTTTGTAATAAAGCATTAACGGCGTCATCGATCACCGAAGGAGCTAAAAACGGTTCGTCACCCTGAATATTCACGACAATTTCCGCCGGCTCATCTTTGGCGACATACGCAACTCTATCGGTGCCGGATGGTAGATCCGATGGTGTTAAAACGGCTTTCCCGCCAAAAGATTCGACTTCTTGCCGGATGCGTTCGTCATCGGTGGCAACGATTAATTTGGCCAGGAATCGGCTTTCCCCGGCATTTTCATATACGCGACGGATGAGTGTTTTATCGGCGATCTTTTTCAGCGGTTTTCCCGGCAAGCGTGTAGAGGAAAATCGCGCAGGGATAACGCCGATGATGTTCATGAATTGAGTTCCTTAATGACTTTGGGAACTCGGAAATAATCGCCGAGACGTTCAGGCGCATTTTTAAAAACGTCTTCTTTCGCGAGTGATTCGCCAAATGAATCGTCCCGGAAAACATTGGTCATTTCATGGACATGAGAAAGCGGCTGGACAGATGATGTATCAACTTGTGAAAGTTGATGAACATAGTCTAAGATTTGTTCGAGTTGCGCGGCGTATTTTAATTTTTCTGCGTCGGTCAGTGTCAACTTAGCGAGTTCGGCGATTTTCCCGACAACCTTTACATCAATTTCCATACAACCTTTCAAACAATAACGACGGGCAATTTAAAGATTTTGTATATCTGAATCAAGCAGACCGATTGGAATGCCCTAATTTTTATCAGATTTGCACGATTTTTGCCCGAAGGAGCGAAGTCTTACATTTTTTCCGGAGCCGAAATGCCGATGAAGCTCAGTCCATTGCTGAGAACGGTACGGACAGCCCGAACGAGCGCTATTCTCGCAACCGATAGATTCCGATCGCTCGTCAGGACGCGATGATCGGTGTAAAACTTGTGAAATGCGGTCGCCAATTTTTGCATATAGGTTGTCATGTGTTGTGGTTCAAGCGTATCGTGACAAATTCCAACAACCTCTGGAAACTCGCTGAGAACGTTCAGAAGCGAGAGCGCTTCCGTCTCCTGCAAAAGTCCTTCGTCAAACGGTTCGTTCAATCCGATTCCCTGTATCTTGGCGTTTCGCAGGATACTGCAAATTCTTGCGTGTGCGTACTGAAGATAGAAAACGGGATTTTCTTCGCCTTCCGTTTTGGCGAGCGCCAGATCGAAATTCAACTGACTGTTCATTCCGCGCATGATGAAAAAATAACGAACGACGTCTTTTCCGACTTCGTCGATAAGTTCGTCAACCGTCACATAATTTGCCTTTCGCGTGGACATTTTCACTTTTTCGGTTCCGCGCGTAAGTGTAACGAATTGATGGATCAGAACTTTGATCCGGCTCGTGTCATATCCGAGCGCTTTCAATCCGGCAAGGACATCGGGATAAGTCGCATGGTGATCGGCGCCGAAAATATCGACGACGATATCGAATCCGCGTTTGTATTTTGTGGTATGATAAGCGATGTCGGGTAGGCGGTAGGTCGCTTCGTCCATCACGCTTTTCCAGAGGACACGGTCGTCACTGCCACCATATTGGCCGGCTCTGAACCAGATCGCGCCGTCTTTTTCATAACTTGCGCCGATTTCTTCGAATTTTTTCAGCACCGCATCCACTTCGCCGTTCTCATACAAACTTTTCTCGTTATAAAAACAGTCGAATTCGATGTCGATCCGTTTTAATGTTGCCTTAATGTCTTCAAAGACAGCCTGTTCGGCGGAATTTTTAAAGATCTCATTTTCGGGATCGTCTTTGAACCGGTCGCCGTATTTTTCGACGATCTTCTTTGCGATGTCACTGATGTATTCACCCTGATAATGATCTTCGGGAAACTCGTCGCTGAACCCGAGCGCCTGCCGGTAACGGACGAACGTCGAATGGCCGAGGATTCGCATCTGCCTTCCGGCGTCGTTATAGTAATATTCCCGCTCGACTTCATAGCCGTTCCATTCCAGGATTCTCGCAACGGAATCGCCGAGAACGGCCTGCCTGCCGTGACCAACGGTCAGAGGGCCGGTTGGATTGGCGCTGACGAATTCAACCTGCGCTTTCTTACCTTTTCCTTGGATAGATCGACCGTAATTCGAGCCGGATTTTAATATTTCATCGACGACCGTTTGTAATTCCTTCGGCGCCATAAAAAAATTGATAAATCCCGGCGCTTTGACCTCGACTTTTTCAATGATGTCTGTATGTTTTGGTAAAGCCTTCACGATTTCACCGGCGATCTCCATTGGCGGACGCCGGAGCGTTTTCGTCAGCATCATCGCCAGATTCGTTGAAAAATGGCCGTAATCCGGATGTTTCGTTCGTTCGATTTGGATTTGCGTCGGTTGCGGTATTTGAAGCGTTTTCAGCGCCTCGATCAACATATCTTGTATTTTCACAGTTATCGGTTCCTTAAAAAACGCGGGTAATTTAACGGTCACCCGATTTTATCGCAACAATCTTGACCGTTAAAGTGTTTGGGAAAAATGAATTTTCAGAATTGCCGGTTCTATTCGTCCGCCGGCTCGATTTTCTCGATGGGAGCGTCCGCCCACAATCGTTCGATATTATAATAGTCACGAGTTTCCCGAGTGAAAACATGCACGACGAAATCGACGTAATCCATCAGAATCCACTTCTGATTCTGGTATCCTTCAATATGCCACGGTTTTTCTTCGGGAATCATTTTCATTTCAATTTCATCGACAATGGCTTTGGAGTGGGCATCCGCTTCTGCGGTGCAAATTATAAAATAATCGGTTAGCGAGGTCAATCCGCGCATATCCAGAATAACAATGTCGGTCGCTTTTTTTTCAAAAGCGATTTTGGCCGCTTTAACCGCCGAATCATGCACGGATGCTGCGGCTTTGACTTCAGGCTTTTTTATCATCAGGTCTGGTCAGTTTTCCTTGATTGATTGGATTTTTGAATAAACGGGAAGCGTATCATAATCTTTCCCAATAATGAGCGTCATATCGACTAACAAAGAAGAATCTTTCTCGTCGTACAATCTTCCGGAATCCAGCAAAAGCGTCGCGTTGACGGCATTCATTTTTTCCGGGACATCAGCTCGTTGGATCAGGATTGTCTGAGGGACATCCGTCCGCGAAGCGTTTCCCGAAGCGATCACGTCGAAACCCTGCTGTCGGAGATAATTTGTAAATTCCAGCGCTAATCCGGATTTTTCGGTGCCGTTCAATACTTCGATGACAATATTAGAGAATGGATTTTCGGGAGCGGACATCGTTTCGGCCGTACTCAGCATGACCTTCTGGGGATTCTCATTCATGCGTTTGCCGGTCGAGTAAATAAATCCGCCGATGATGATTGCCAAGCAGAATATTGCTACATTTAGAAACCATGTCTGTACATCGCCGCGCTTTGATTGTTTTTTTCGATTGTGTTTGGCTCGACTCTTACGCTTCACTATTTGTCACCTAATACGGAAAATACCGATATGAATATGGACCGTATCCGTAATAGTAAGTCGCCGGAGCACGATCGAAACTGAAATTTAATACGACGTTTTCTTTCGGACGATAAATGAGGTCGGCTCCATAGGAAATGTTTTCCAGCAGATTCTGGTTTAATTGCGTATTGCCGATCTTGAGCGGATCGTGGTAAAAGCCGACGCGACCATTCATCATCAGTTTATCCGAAAAGAGATAGGAAAAATTGTTTTGATACACGCCCATCGATGCGGACTGTTTCCCGAATGTCGAGAGAGAAAGCGAGTAAGACTGGTGCATCGAAAAGCGGCTCTTATCCAGAAATCCAAGTCCCAGCAACGATGATCCGACGCCGGGGATTTTGATGTTTTGCTCGACGGAAGCGCTCTCTCTCAATTGACTTTTAAGTTGGCCATGTACCCATCCGAAAGGTAAAAACAAAACGATCAATGCCCATATGACAATTACTTTGTGCGTCATCTTCTCACCTTGTTTGCGGACTTCATAATTCACGCCCCATTTTAAAATTTTTACATGAGTTTGTCAAGTGGATTCTCGACTAGTTCTTCTTTTCATTATAAAAATCTGAATCAATCTTACAACAATCATTTCGCAGAAATTGTTCCGGTTCAATCAATCAGCACCACATTATCGATTAGCCGGGTTTTCCCGAAACGAACCGCCACCGCGACGAATGTCCCCCGTTCGATATTTTGCACATTCTCCAGTGTGATCGGATCGACGATCTCGACATACTCAATTTCCGCAAGCGGCGATCCACCAATCGTCCGGCGAATCAATTTCCCAATTGCCGAAGCGTCCCGATCTCCTTTCGATACGAATTCTTTTGCCGATTTTAAGGCGTTGAAAATGATCGGCGCCTGACGGCGTTCTTCCTGTGAAAGATAGACGTTTCGCGAACTCATCGCCAACCCGTCCGCTTCCCGAACGATCGGAGCGACGATGACCTGCACCGGAAAGTTCAGATCGCCAACCATCCGCCGGATGATGATCGCCTGCTGAGCATCTTTCTGCCCAAAAACCGCGACATCCGGCTGAACGATGTTGAACAGTTTTGACACGACTGTCGTCACACCCCGGAAATGGACCGGTCGCGATGCGCCGCACAACGTTTTAGAAAGTTGTTCAGTCACGACATAAGTAAAAAAGGGTTTGGGATACATTTCCGCCGCATCGGGAAAAAATATCAGATCGACGCCATGTTCCCGCGCTAATTTTTCATCGCGCTTGAAATCGCGCGGATATTTATCCAGATCTTCGGTCGGTCCGAATTGCGTTGGATTGACGAAAATGCTGATAACGACAAAATCACAATGTTTCTTCGCTTCATCAATGAGCGAAAGATGTCCCGCGTGCAAATATCCCATCGTCGGGACCAGACCGATGGTCTTTCCGGCGAGACGAATTTCCCGGAGGATTTTCCGTATTTCCGGAATGCTGCCAACGACTTTCATTTTAATAACTCTCCTCTTTGGATGGAAATTTTCCCGCACGAACGTCCGAACAATAGTCCGAAACGCCTTTCCGAATGGATCCGCTGAGATCAGCGTAGCGTCGCGCAAACCGAAATTGCATCTTGTCGAATAATCCGAGCAAATCGTAAGTCACTAACACTTGTCCGTCGCAATCGACGCCTGCGCCGATTCCGATTGTTGGAATTTTCAACGATTCGGAAACCGTTTTCGCCAATTGCGCAGGTACTTTTTCAAGTACGATCGAAAATGCGCCGGCTTCTTCCAGCGCTAAAGCATCTTTCCTGATCCGTTCCGCTTCGATCTCACTCGCGCCGCGGACGCCGTAGCCGCCGAATTCGTGAACGCTTTGCGGCGTGAATCCCAAATGTCCCATTACGGGAATTCCAATTTCTACGAGTCTTCGTATTGTCGGACAAACCGGTTCGCCGCCTTCGAGTTTGACGGCTTCAACGCCGCCCTCTTTCATGAAACGCCCGGCATTGTGAACCGCCGATTCGATGCTTTCCTGATAAGACATAAACGGCATATCGCCGACCAACAGCGCATGCTGAACGCCGCGCCGGACGGATTTAATATGATACAGCATTTCGTCCATCGTCACCGGTAATGTCGTTTCATATCCGGCGCAAACATTTCCGCACGAATCGCCGACCAGAATCAGATCGACGCCAGATTCATCCAGCAAATAGGCGAAAGTGTAATCGTACGCCGTCAACGCCGTTATTTTCTGTTTTTCAGATTTCATTTTCAGGATCGTAGAGATTCGTATTTTTTTATTCATCGTTTATTCACCTCTCATTTACCGACTATGCTTAACAATTCAATCGATTCTTTTTCTAAAAGTCGTCTTTTCAACAGATGTTCACTTGCTCCGCCGGATGTCCGCATTGATAACAAAACCGATATTTCATATCTGAAAAATAAGCAGTTTTACACGGAATCACAACGCATTTTTCCGGCGTGGATATTGAAAACGTCAGGCAGATTTTGTATCTTCTTATGCAAATTGAAATGTGTAACCAAGGAACTGTTCATGTCAAATTCGGTACTGGTTGTCGGCTCCGTAGCCTTCGACGACGTTGAAACGCCTTTTGGGAAACGCGTCGATGCGATCGGCGGCTCGGCGGTTTACTTTTCCGTTGCCGCTTCTCATTTTTCAAATGTTCGGCTCGTCGGCGTCGCCGGACAAGATTTCCCGGAAGAAATCGTCGCGCTCCTGAAAAAGCATTCAATCAATCTGGAAGGATTGGAAATCGCCGAAGGGAAAACTTTCCGCTGGGGCGGTAAATATTATACCGATGTCAACAAACGCGACACACTTTACACCGATTTGAATGTGTTCGCATCTTTCGAGCCAAAGATTCCCAAAACTTTCCTTCAGACGCCGTTTGTCTTTCTCGGAAATATTCAGCCGGCGCTTCAGTCAGATGTTTTGAATAAAATACAGAAACCGAAATTCGTCGCCCTGGACACCATGAATCTCTGGATAAACACAACACGCGACGAACTGATGAAAGTGATCCGCCGCGTCGATCTGTTATTCATCAACGATACGGAACTCGCCGAACTGACCGGCCACAACAATCCGTATTCCGGCTTGCGTAAACTTCACGAACTCGGGTTGAACTACATCGTCCTGAAAAAAGGCGAACACGGCGCAATGATAAGCAACGGAAAATCGCTTTTTATTTCACCGGCTTTTCCGGTACTACAACCGACCGACCCGACTGGCGCAGGCGATTCGTTTGCCGGCGGTTTCATGGGATTTCTGACCGCTAACGGCGGCGTCAACTGGCGCGTTCTGAAAAAAGCGCTCGTCTATGGAAGCGTGATGGGTTCGCTTTGCGTCGAACAATTCAGCATCGATGGACTCCTCAATATTCAGCGCAAGGCGATTCAAGCGCGATTCGACGATCTCCGAAAACTCGTAACTCTTTAAACAAATGATCAGACCGATATTCTGGGAAGACGAACGACTCTACATCATCGACCAGACGTTGTTGCCGATCGAATATTGCATCGTTGAAATTCATGATCATCTTGAAATGGCGGACGCTATCCGTCGATTGGCTGTCCGGGGCGCGCCCGCTACCGGAATTGCCAGCGCTTACGGACTTGTTCTCGGGCTTCGTCCACTGATTTATTCATCGAATAAATCATTCTTCTTCTCATTAAATGAAATTTCAGAATTGCTGATTGAAAC
>JAQUKI010000075.1 GCA_028719225.1 Fidelibacterota bacterium
GCAAGAAATTATCTTTCGGCAAGATCGCCAAAGATCTCAATTCCAAAAACATCTTCACCCGACGCGGAACCCTGTGGACGCCCATCACCGTCCGCAACCAGTACGTCAAGACTTACGACGCCGAGTAGCCGGGAATAAACAACAAAGGAAAGTTACAACCACATGAAACTAATTGACTCGAAAGATTTTTTGCAGCAAGTTTGCGAAGCCAGCGGACACGAAATAACACGACAAGCGTTTCGAGGTTGGATTGCTGTGGCGGGATTTCCCAAACCGATCAAAAAATCAGCAGGTAACAAATCGGGCGTTCTCGGCTACTATCCGGATTTCCTCTTGCCGGTTGCGGTGAAGGTGGCTCAAGACTTCAAAAGCGGCGTTCCTATTAAGACGGCTATCAAAAGACATCTTGCCCCGCTTGCATGCGATAGAGAGGATTCGTTAATCAGCGAAATTAAGGTGTGGATATTTGTTTGTAAATATATTCTTCTTCAAACGAAAATAGAGTTCTTTAAAAAACAAATAGAAAAGTTGATGGATTATGGATTTGTAGAAAACGATAAAAGAATTCAGGAATTTATTACCGCCGCGATTGATGCCGAAAATCAAATGTTAATGATGGATGCTGATTTTAAAAAGCGAGTAAGGGCAAGCCATTCGAAGTTAAGCCTTGAGTTGTTTGTTGCCGGACGGAAAGCACTTGAAGACAGAATCGAAAATGGACTTTATATCTGCTACTTCTCACAATCGGAAATAACCGCAAATTTCGTTCGGAGCTTTTTGCCTTTATTTTTTCAAACTAAAAAACTACTTGAAAGATAAAGCCGCCCGGCCCCGAAACCGGCAACACCTCGTAAACTCCGTATCCTACGCCTTACGCCGCTTCCAACGCTTTATCCGAACAAATCCTTGACCGCTTTACTTCCGTTCAACTCCAGCAATCACAACGCCCTCATTTTAAATCCTCGCCGGATTCAATCAGTCCCTTTTCCAACTTCGTGACTTTCAATTAATTCGACAATTTCAATAATTCAATTCCGCGAAAGGATGTCGGCCCGGAAATCTGAAAACCGTATTTCGGCAGGCAGGCGGTCGGGATGGCCAAAAAATAAAAGCGGTAAAAATTCAGGTAAAGAAAATCGGTTGGTTTCGGAAAGTGAAAGAATCGGGCAAGGCTGGAGATCCGGGGAAAGGCAAAGAGGCGGGGAGAGGAAAAGGACGGGTAGAGAAAAGGGAAAGGGACGCGGAGTTAGGCTGTTCCGGGAAATGCAAAAAATTTGCCGCGTTGAAAAGGTTCCCCACATTTATAAAAAAATCCGCCAGTTTTTTTGAGGCCGGGGGTGGGTATATTTTCGCTGATCGAGGCCGATCCAGAGTCGGAACGCGACGACCGCAACCATCAAAACCATATAGTAACCGAACGGATATTATATGTCTCACTCAAAAAAGTTATTATTATAAAGGATATTTTATAATCTACGTTAATTTAATCGTTTCAGCCTGAAAATGCTATGTTAATAACTTGTGGAATAAATGTGCATAAAGTGTTAATAACTCAATAACAGCCAAGTTGGGATAGTGCAAATAATTGCATGTCGATTGCGTTGACTTCGAGCCTATCCCCATCCACTCACATTCAAATTCCCTCAAACTACCAACCTCGCCGTCAACGACCCTTTAGCGTCCTTCAAATTCCTTCAAAACCTTTCCTTAATCGCCTGCACAACTTCACGTCCTTTCCCGTCCTTTCCTGCCCTTCCGCATCCTTCAACAACCTTTATCAACCATTCGCACACATTCACAATGCCTCGTCAACCTTTTAATTCCTTTGCGATTCTGGCCGCCCTTCAATGTCTTTCAGCGTCCCTTTCCATCGTTCAATCCGTTTGATTAACGCCAACATTCCCTTCTCGAATACGATTTCTTTTACCTGATTTCAATGACCTTTCCGACCCTTTTAATTCGACAAACTTGATTAGTTAATTAGATTTCAACTTTCGCTTCCTTGAGTATTAATATATATCTTGTCTGTGATAATTTTAAACTAAGGATAACTACAACGTAACGTGCGATAGGGAATAAAATGCGTAAAAGATTTTCAAGACGTAAAAGATCAAGGCATTAAATAATTTTGATAAAAGCGTTTGAGCGAGGCGTGGGAAAAAAAGAAGTCTGCTGTGAGACTTGTTGATTGGAATTAATCCACCATGTTGAAGCCGAGAGACGCCATCATTGTGCTTATGACAATCAATTCCGATGTAAGATCATGTCCGCATTCCTCTTCGATGATGCCAATGCACTTTGAAGAAATCTCCATAATTTCGACAGGCGTTTTGCTTTTTGTTGCTTTTGATTCTACGAACGCCACCGAACCATTCAGTTCTTCTTCTCCCATCATGTCACCTCCTTTCTGTTGATAAGTTTTTTATATCTGTAAGCTATGATGAAGTTGCGCGGAGTCCAGCCCTTACAATCGAAGTTCTGATTTTGCGACTGACAATGATGCCGGAATCCACTCCATATCGGACGTCCGTCAATAGCGTCGTAACGGATTATTTCTCTCTCGTAATTACATCTGATAAGTTCATCGAATAATATGCAATGTCTGCACCTTCCGCATGTTTTGAATCTGTTATCGCTCATCTTGTCTTACCCCTCCTTCTGTCTATTTTTCTGTTACGCTTTGCCTGCGGTTTGAATTTGTTATTACTGGCGTTTGGATCGTCGTTAAGCCAGTGCATAAAGTTCTTGAGGTGCTTACCGAGTTTGGTATCGTAGATGCGTAGTGGATAGTTATCGCCCGGCATGATGTTTCTGAATATTCTAATGTCTGGTGTCAGTGGATATGGGTCACATTTCGCCTTTAATCCTTTTACATCATCGGCGGTTATTTCCGGGACAACGTCAATTTTAGGCCAACCTTTCATATCGTTTTTGCCTCCATCTTGTGGATTCTCTCTATTGTCTGCCGAGCCATATTTTTAATCTCATCATCCCCAAGTGAAATCACATCGACATTCTCAGCGTAGCCGATTATCCGTTCATAAGAAGTCTTCACGCTATCGACCGGAACACGAGCCGACATTGCCCTGATTAGCGAATCTTTTGCCCCCTCTGCCGCGTAATCCCAAATCGTTTTCTCAAAAGGCGCATAGGAGAAAACAATATCCCCTGACGATTTATCCATTCCGTAAGGTACGACATGCCCCTGCGTGATATCCTCCATCCCTATCGCATATATAGCGTCGGCGAGCATCCTTTTGAGATTCGCGTTTTCGTTCGTAAGCTGCCGGATGGTCGGGATTTCCGAGGCGACGTTGTTTTGCAGTTCGCGGAGATCGGCCAGCGCGTTTGAACATGACTCAGACGCGGCAAAATAGTCGTTCCTGAGTTGCACGATCTGTTTGTTCTGCGTTCCGATTAAATGATGCGCTGCATTGAGTTGTTCCCGGAGCGTTGCGATTGTCTGTTTCAATTTCGTTTCCGTGGCCTTGCTTATACTCATAACCGACACATCCCCTTTCGAGGCTTTCACAGCCCCATGAGTTTTTTCTTCAAGTATCTGCATTTCACTTTTAAGCAATAATGGCTTATCTTGTCCGGCGTCGCTGATTTACAACGTCGCGGATTAGTGCAGACCCATTTCGTGTAAATCAAATGCGTTTTCTGTTTGCGCTTCTTCATTTCATTTTGCCGATTTTTTCTTTTCGAGCTTCCCGACCAACCGGGAGATCCGCTGGTTGCGGTCTGTGATTTGTTTGTTGAGAACGTCGATAATGCGGTTGGCGGCGTCACGCTCGGATTCCAATGCGTTTATCCGGTCAAGATACTCTGCTGTTGATTCTGCGGCGACGCTGCGGCTGATTTGCAGGCTGAGTATCAATTTGTCGTTCTCGGCTTTCAGCGTCTTGTTTTCCTGTACAAGTTCGGCGATCACGGAGTTTTGTTCTGATATGCAATTCCGCAAACGCCCTACGCTTTCAACGATTTCTTTTTTTCTGCGGCGAAATAATCCGTTCATGCTGTTTATCCTTTCCGGGCCTCTAAAGCCCTGTGCAATGCTTTCCAATGTGCTGCCGGGCAATCAACCGACATGTGGCCGTACAGGTAATAATCCGTAACGTCTATGGAGCCGCCCGCAACGACCATGCAAAATATCCTTACCGTGTCGCCAGGAATATCCTTGATGAAGATGCAGGCGCAATTCGAGCAGTTCAGGCCGCGTTCCCGGTCAATACGCGGATCGACAAAGTAAAGCGGTGGCACTTTCGGAGCGTCAGCCATTTTCAACCTCCCGGACGGCCTTTTCGCAATTCATACAAGCACCCGATTTCATATCATTTGCGATTGTTACGATGTCGCGGCGGGACTCTACCCTGTGGACTTTCAATTCGGCCTGATACGCGGCTGATAAGCATTCGTACCATTTCGGGCATTCAGATTTCGGCATTGTCAAATTCGCCATTTCTTCTTATTTGCACTCATAAATCACGGTAGCAGTGCAATCCCTATCGGTGTTGTTTTTCAGCTTGACGTGTTCGACTATCGGATGTTTGACGGATTTCGGATTTGTCTTATCGTCAATTAAACTTTTTGTAAACATGACAACGAAAATCGTGTAACCCATCAAAAGTGCGAATATGATAAAATAAGCCACTGAATCCTGAAGTTCTATTTTTTTCATTTCAATCACCTCTTCAATCACCTCCCTTGCCCTGCTCATACCGGGCCTTTACAATCAGCCCTTTAGCCCATTCGATAGCTTCCTTCTCGGCCTGCGCGATTGCGGCTATACCGCGCATGTTAATCTTGTTCTCTGAGATATGGAGCCGTTTAAGGTGTATTAATACTGTTGACCAGTTATTGTGATATGTGTCGGGCGATATGGACGTTCTGAGCGTCATGCCCAATTTTGAGAACCGGACGGCGATCTTCAATTTCTTGCTGTCGTAAATCAGCTTGTCGCCCGGTTCGAGCCTGAACGATGTAAACTCCGTCCCGCATTCCGGGCATTCGTTCAAAGTGGCGTTGAACTTGAAATTACATTCTTTACACCTTTTTTGCTTCTGTTCCAATTTCTAATCTCCTTTTTAAGATGTTTAAAATCACCGGGTTGGCGTTTTTAGGCCCAAAGGCATACATCCGTACCCCTGCGGCTTGAAAAGTGTTTAAATTTAGCCATTACAGCCATTCCCCTCCCGCCGACATGTACTTGATCGGGATGTTGTTTGCTACGGCAAAAACCATTTCTTTAGCGATTCCCTGAGATGTGGCCCATCCGTCTACGCACAGAATTACAAGCACGTCGCATGAGCGCATCATCCTAAAATCGAAGTCCATCCACAGGTCGGCGTCCAACTCCGCGTCCGGCCCTATAAGTGTCGCAATCGGGTGACTGTGGGCAATCGGGGAAAACACCTGATAACCCTGCAAGATCAGATTTGCCGCCGCGTAACATGCAGCCTTAAAGCGTAGTTCCCGAATTTCCGAGTCGGGATGCGAGTAAGGCGATGCTAAATAAATCAATTTTTTCATTCTTCATCCTCCGTATCGTCGATTTCTTCATCAACGCGCTTTTCTGAGAATTTCAGACATTTACCCTCGAACGACATGTTTATTACTCCGGGAGTCCCATTTCGATTAAGCATTATCAGTAACTCGGTCGGTTCTATTTCCTTCGCCTTTTCGTAACCGCCGGAATTTCTGTGAACGCCGATAATCAGAGATGACGTCTGCTCGGCCCCGGCTGAATCTTTCAGGTCTGAGAATGTCGGACGTTTGTTTTTATTGTCCTTTTCGTTCGGACGCCTGATCTGCGCTACAAGAACAATGGGGATGCCGAGTTCTTTGTTCAACGCTTCCATCTTCACGTAAAACTCTTGGATAAAGTACGCCTGCGGTTTCCGAGTGTTATTAAATATGCACTGTACGTTTTCGATTGATATGATCGTGTGGTCGTGCTTTTTATGGCTGTATCTGATTTTCGATATGATTTCATCCGGCGTGTTTTCGTGGAATCGGTCAATAATCGTCAGATTTGATTTTTCGGCCCATTCGTAGAACGCTTTCAGCCGCGCCCAATCCTCATTCGATAGATTGCCGAGCTTTATATCGCGCTCCGGGATGCCTGTTTTTTGAGAAGCTATTCGGATAAGCAAGGCCGTCGATTTCATTTCCATGCTGATGAGAAGCGGGCGGCCCCCGGTGTCGGCGTGGTGACTTAGGATTTGCAGATTCAACGAGGTCTTCCCCATTTTCGGACGCCCGCACAATGTTGTCACGCCGTCCTTCGGAATGCCGAGCGTCAGGTAGTCGAGGAATCCGAAGCCGGTTGAAAGCCCTGTGAGCTTCGATTTGTTCTTGTACGCGGTGTCGATCTGCTGGAATGTTTCGAATAGCTGTGATTTGAAATCAATTACTGTGCGTTCGAAGCGCGTCCGGCTGGCCCTTAGTGAATCCTGATGAAACAGCGTGTCGAGCCGTTTTTCGGCCTTGTCGATGAACGCGGTTATATCGCCGGTCTGCCTGAAAGCCGCGCGCTCCAAGTTCCGGGCCTCTGTTATCACGCTTCGAAGCCATGATTTCTGTGCAACGATTTCAGCGTAAGATGCAATGGACTTCGGAGTTGATACGCTTTCGACACAAGTTGAAAGATAAGCAGGGCCGCCGACCTTGTCTAAAGTTCCCTCTACTTCGAGCTTTGAAATCAAAATCGTTATATCAACAACGTCGCCCGCCATGTAGATATCCATCATGGCCTTGTAAATCAGCCGGTTATTGTCTGAGTAAAAGTCCTCTTCCGTCAAAACGCGGGACACAATCGGGAAGCAGTCGCGGTCAAGTATCATTGAGCCAAGTACGGCCTGTTCATTGTCGATGGACTGCGGTGGTATTTTCGTTTTATCGTTCATCGGGTTTCCAATCGTCTTTTTGCATAGCCATAAAGACCGGATCGTCTTCGGGCCTTAGTATTGGTAATTCGTCGTCTTGATCGGTATTGTTGAATTGTGAATTTGAATAATTACGAGTACCGCCCTTATCCTGTGACCGCTGCAACCAGTTGGTTATGAATTTTCGCCAGTTTGATTTATGGCCTTTAGAACCAGCTGACAATATCCATGCGATCATCTGTTTGAGTTCGAGGTCTATGTCACAGGCCGGGTATGCCTCAGACCATAAAGTCATGTCATTGTCGGAAATGTTGATAAAGCGATTTTTGGTTCGGTCGAAGTCTATTTTGTTTGCTGTGGCTGATTTCTTTTTAGGTTTAATTTCGTGGTCGTTCTGTCCTTGACCCTGTTCGTTTTGCGACAGGTCAGGACAAAAAGTATTTAATTTTTTATCATTTAAATCCGCAGGTGCAGAAGAAAATGCAAATGCAGGTGCAAATGCAAATGCAAAGCTTTTCTCCGGCTTTACAGTGGTTAAACCGTTGTTAAGCCATGGCTTAGCCGTAGCTTTTTTCTTAGGTCTACCGCCTTTTTTCCCTTTATCTGATTGATTTTTTCTAAACGCAATACTGGCAAGATGTATGTCGTAGAGCTTCTTATTCCACAATTTTCCATCAATTATTTCAAATTTTTTGAAAATATTATCACCATTGTTTGGAAACGTGGAATCAATTCTTGCTAACCTTTTTAAAACCTGCGGGTTTTCCGGTAAACCTTGCCAATCCCAGCAATATGCGAGGAGCAAAACATAAGCTCCAATTTCAGCATTCGTCATCATTACTATTGTTTCTGATGACAAGAAATCTTTGACGTAAAATGGGAATGAAGGAGGTTTATTCATTGTTTAGATCACCGTTGTTGATTTTTCTTATTTTCGTCCAGCAGATACCACAAAAATACTTTCCCCATCTGTCGTTATTCAAAGTTGCACATCCTAATTTCGTATGTGTAATAACCATTGCCTCTTTGATTTCAGATACAGGAAGCGCTTTTACGAACTTACGGAGGGTTATTTGTTTGAACGTGTCTGTGAAGGTTAATTTGTGTTCGTTATTTAATGATTCATAAAACTTAACAACTTCATCAATTCTTGAATTCACTTTCTTTTCAACGATTTTTAGGAATTTACAATATTCATCAAATTGCTCCTGCTTTTCCTTCATAATTTTGATATTTTCAGACATTTTTATCGGGGCATTTGTTAGCAGATTATTTGATTTACCCCTATTACAGTCAAAGCAAGCCGTGATTAAATTATTGATATCGTTTGAACCGCCCTTACTTTTAGGATTTATGTGGTCGCATTCTAAAATAACGGCAGGAGGCTTTCTCCCACAATACGCACATTGAAATCCATCCCTTTTAAAAACTTCAAATCGTATTTTTTTAGATATCGCCATTCAGTTTATTTCCCTTTCGATGGAAAAAAGGCGAGTGCCAGCCGAAAGCCCATTCATAACGACCGGCACTCTAAAGAGGTTATTGGAGGAACCCAAACCGACCCTGATGCAAGATCGGCATGTTACTTTGTTGATATTTTGTTGTGGATTAGGTTTTAAAAACAAAAAACCGACCCCGTGATTGAGGTCGGAATCTACGTTCGGCAGTTCTGATTATACGCGGCCCAGAAACGATGTCAATATAAAAATTAAAATTTATTTGTCGCCGGGGCCGGTGTCCGTCTGGCCTGCTGCTGCTGTACGGCCTGCACGCGCTTGAAGTTTAGTTCCTCGTAATAGTCTAACCGGGCAAGATGCTGTGTCGAGGCCGTGATCTGTGACGCGATTTTTTGTAGCTCCGAGATCACGGCCTGCTGATTTGTGACTATTTTGTTAAGGTTTAATATCCACCTGAGTAAAAACACGCCGACAATGAGAAATAGGCCGCCGATGATAAAAAGCCCTATTAATAGACCGATAAAGTTCTGCATTACGACCACCACCCTTTTTGTGTTTATATACTATTTAGCAATATTTAAAATTTAAAGTTGACAAAAACGCCATAATAGTGGTTAAATGTCACAGGCAATAAATATAATTTATCATCATAATAATAATAGCGAGGCCGCCCCATGTGGAGAGAGAGAAAATTGACTGAAGTTAGTTTTGGCATGAGCGATTCCCAGTTTCGTAAACTTATGAAAAACGCGAACCGTAGAGGACTAACACCAGATGATTATATGTCTTATCTAATAGATACAGCTATTGTAAAACCTTATTTAATTCACGATTCCGAGTCAGGCGCGTCGTCGAGCAGTCTCCTGAATACCGGAGCGATATCGTCATAACGCCATTGTATGCGCAACTTCTCTAACTTCTCGGCCTGCTCCTGCGTCATCTTAAAATTCTTCTGCACCGGATATTTCGCCCCACCGTTGTCGCCCTTCTTGATCTTCTTCGTTGACTTGTTCATTTAGTGTTCCTCCCCGTCATTTATTATTATTTCGTAATTCCGAGCATTACGCTTACATTCTTATTATCGCCAAAAATTACCGATTGTAAAACAACAATTTAAAAAATAAAAAAATAATTTAAAAAACCTATTGACGCGAAAGTAATACTGGTTATAATGCGCATATTACTAAGTGTTACCGAAGGGGCAGGGTAAATCTTAGGAAAGGACGGCGACATGGCTAAAGAGGTAGATTCAGTTAAGGGAAACGCTAAGAATACGGTCGGAAAGAAATTGCTTCATAAGTCTTTCAAAGTAACAAATAAGCAGAATCAGAAACTACAACGGTTGGCGAAAGCGGCTGATCGTTCGGAGTCGTACATCATCAGGCAGTTGATCGAACAGGCACAGGTGTAAAAATCTCGGTCTGGAATCTATGTTCGGCAAAACAAGATAACAGGCCAGCGAACAGAAATAGTTTTGAAAGTGAATTTAGTTTCAACGTGTGGGAAAAAAGAAAAAGGAGTATTGCCACATGACAACCATCATCGAACTAATCAAACAGCCGTCAACGTACATTCCTATCGCGTGGCTCATGGCGAGTTACGTGCTGATGGTCACTTATGACAAATGGAGGGCTAAACGATGCCTGAGAAAATCAGCAACAGCGTCAAGATCGGCGAAGTCTATGAAATGCGAAACGAACGCAACCAGCGCAGATTCGTATATCGAAGCAATGAAGGAACGGAACGAACTGTCGGCCTCGAATTTAGCGTAATTCTGATGGATGAAATAACGAGGCAAAGGCAGATAAAAAGAGGCGATAAAGATGTACTCAAAACACTGTGTCAAATGTAGTTTCTATCAGAAGGCCGAAGCGTCGGACATAGACATCGAGACAAACGGCAAATGCAACGAACCGCGCGTGCTGTGTGACCTTATCAATCTTTCGGCGTGTCCGATTGAGCAAATGCCGATGCGCAAGCTGCTGACGACCGACGCGGGTGCTTTATTCATCATTCCGGCGATCACTGGTAAGAACTCCGAATACTTCCGGGCCAACAGCGGCAAATGGACGTTCGTGAGAGGCGATTTAATCATCCACGACGAAACGCTCGAAAAGATGAAGATCGAAACGGAAATAAGAAATTTTCTGAGCGTGAAATAAGGAGCGACGACG